>JAHIUP010000009.1 GCA_018816925.1 Patescibacteria group bacterium | reverse complement strand
ATACCGAGGGGCACACGAGAGAGTTTTTAGATGAAGTGGAAATGAGAGACGGGCTTGTGAAATACAACCCGATTCTTACGTGGACCGAAGCGGAAGTGTGGCTCTACCACGCATTAAATGAAATACCTGTTCACCCATTATACGCTAAAGGTTATCGCTCTTTAGGCTGTGAACCCTGCTCTCATATAAGCGAGAATTCACTTGAGCCAGAGCGCGCGGGTCGCTGGAAAGGAACCCCCTACGAAGGAGGGGAATGCGGCATTAACGTGGAGTCCCTCAAGCCATGATTCGCTACAACGTACCCACTCTTGGTAAGGAAGAAGAACGCGCCGCCGTGCGCGTATTGCGTTCTCATTGGGTTGCAGAGGGCAAAGAGGTGGAGCGCTTTGAGAACGAACTCTGTCGATTTCTTGGTGCGCAATCGGGGCATGCCGCGGCTCTTTCCTCTGGGAGCGCCGCTCTTTACGTGGCGCTCAAGGTGTTAGGCGTAGGTTTAGGGCACGAGGTTGTAGCTCCTTCGTATGCGTGTTCTGCAATCTTGGATGCAATCTTTTTGGCGGGAGCCGTCCCCGTACTTGTGGATATTGGAGAAGACGACCTTAATATATCCGCGGCGCAGGCCAAACGCAGGGTGAACGGTAGGACCAAGGCCGTTATTGCAACTCACACCTATGGCGTGCCAGCTGATATGCGGGAACTCTCAAAGCTTGGCGTACCTATTGTGGAAGATGCGGCTCAAGCAATAGGGGCGAAGTATGCAGGGAAGCCGGCTGGAGTATCTGGCGATATTGCGGTATTTTCTTTTGGAGCCACCAAGATGCTCACAAGCGGCAATGGGGGAATGGTGTTTTCTCAAAAGAAGGAGTTGGTGGAGCGCGTAAAGGAATTCCGCGCCTACGAGGAGCCGCGGGGGCATAAGCAGCGTTTCAATTTTCAGCTTTCCGATTTGCAGGCCGCGATAGGAAGGGTACAGCTCAAGAAGCTCCCGGGATTTCTTCGCAAGCGCAAGAGTATTGCCCGCAGATACCTGGCCGCGTTTCCCAAAGAGCTTGTGTGGCCGGGGAAATTTGAAGATAGGGAAACGAACTGGTACCGGTTCCTTGTGCGTTCCCAAAACCCTTCCCGACTGCAGAAGGAATTCAGGAGGGTTGGCGTGGATACGCGTATCCCTCGCGAGTCCTTTGACCCTCTCCATAGGCGCCTGAAACTGAACTGGAACGAGTTTCCGGTTTCAGAGCGTACCGGGAAAACAATGCTCTCTCTTCCTCTTTATCCATCTCTTAAGGAATCGGAAGTCGCACGAATCATACAAGCTGGCAGGAGATATATACAATGAGAATATCCATATTTTTGCAGGCGAGAATGGGATCCAGGCGCTTCCCGGGGAAGATGTTGAAAACGCTCGGGGGAAGGACTATGGTAGAGCTTATCTCTAAACGCCTGCGCCAAGTACGGAATGCTTCAGAGGTTATCTTGGTGACGAGCGAGAAGCAAGAGAACGATGTGCTGGAAGCGGAAGGCCGGCGTCTGGGCCTGCCGGTGTTTCGTGGAGCGGAAGAGAATACATTGGATAGATTCTATCGGGCAACTCGTCAGTTTCGTCCAGACGCCATTGTGCGGGTGACGGGCGACTGTCCCTGGATAGACCCCGAACTTATTGACGAGGGAATTCGGATGTTCCGGGAGAAAGACGTTGACTTCTTTGGAAATACGCAAGCGTATACGCATCCCCATGGAATGCAGTTTGAGATAACAACAAGGGAGGCGCTTGAGCGCGTCTGGGCAATACAGCGAGAGCGCTTTGCTGACGAGCAAGCGTTTCGGAGCGCGGACATGAATCCCGGCTCTCCGATTTTGGAGGACTCGAGGTTCCGGAAAGAGTATATGGTTCACGAACCCAATCTTGCCCATATTAGAATTACCCTGGATTATCCAGAGGACCTGGAGCTCTTAAGCAAGGTCTATGAACTCCTGGAAGCCCAAGAAATGAAGGGCAGTATGGAAGATATCGCGCAGATTTTCCAAGCACACCCAGAACTGCTTGAGATTAATAAAATGCATAATAAATACCTATGAGGACTATGAAGGAGATTCTTATCGGAAATAGGTCCATGGGACTGGATAGGGATATTTTTATCTCCGCTGAAGTGGGAACCACTTGTAACGGAGATGTAGAAACCTCAAAACGCCTCATAGATGCCGCTCTCGAAGCTGGATTGGACGCGGTTAAGTTTCAGGTTTTAGATCCGGAGGATAAGTTCAGCGATAAGACCATACCGTACACTTATCGGAGGTTTAATGGAGAGGAGGTGACAGAGAACATGGTTGAGATGCTCCGTCAGTACGTTATGACTCCAGAAGAGTGGAGAGAGGTCAAGCGGTACGCGGACGAGAAGGGAGTGCTTATGTTCGCGACGCCAGACCACGTAAAGGCCATAGAGCTTATGGAAGACCTCCAGATGCCAGCGTATAAAGTAGCGACCTGGGATGTGACGTTTGTGCCTATGCTGCGGGAGATCGCAAAGCTCCGTAAGCCGACTATCCTTGATTTCGGCGCGTCTAATCTTAATGAGATAACCAAGGTACTGGAGATTTTCCAGAAAGAAGGGAATGACCAACTTATCCTTGTACACTGCTACCATACGAGTAATCCTGCTGAAATGAATTTGAGGACCATTGAATTTTTCCGAGAACACTTTGGATACTTGAGCGGGTTTTCGGCCTCCGATGAGAATAACGAGGTTGACTATCTGGCGCTTGCCTATCAGCCCGTGTATCTTGAGAAGCGCATGACTCTGAATAGGGCAGACCCAGGGCATCACCACAGCAGGGCTTTGGAGCCAAAGGAGATGGCTTCCTACGTGAAAACGGTGCGGGAACTTGCGTCAGCAAGGGGTGAGCACGCGGTGAAGCCCTCCCAGAAAGACCTAGAAGAAAAGCAGAAACATTTCCGAAGGATTGTGGCCTCAAAAGACATGCGGGCAGGGGAGATACTCATAGAAGATGCCATTGCGTGCAGGCGTCCTTTCCAGGGAGGAATAGATGCTCTCCAGTACCCCTCGGTAATAGGGAGGAAGCTTAAGAAAGACATAAAAGAGAACGAACCAATTACCTGGGATATCATTTAACTATTTTCTATGGACATCTTGCGCCCCGCAACCCTCTCTGATATCCCATTTTTGTGGTATTTGAGGAATCGCCCGTACGTCAGGGAGGTTTCCCGGAACAGCGCGCCAATCTCATGGGAGGAGCATGTGGAGTGGGCGCTTCCGGTGGTGCTCGGCTTAACAGAGAAGCGGCTTTTCGTGGTGGAAACGAGCGGGATTCCCGCAGGGCAGCTTCGTTTTGACATGTTGGGAGGCGGCAAGGCAGAAGTAAGCGCAGCAATCCTTCAGGAGTTTCAGGGGAGGGGACTCGCGAAAAAGGCGCTGAAGGAGGGAATGCGCAAAATGAAGCGGCAGAAAGTTAGCGAGATACTGGCTACGATTCATCGAGACAATACTGCCTCTCAAGGGCTTTTTGAAAAGCTCGGATTTCAGAAGAACGCGCGGCAAAAAGGTCCTTGGTTGGAGTACGCGGTGTTGATGCGCTAGATTTATTTTTTCACTTTTTATGGAAGAGATGAGGACTTCTTTCAAGATAGGAGGCCGAGGGGTTGGTAGGGGAAATCCCTGTTTCGTGATCGCGGAGCTTTCCGGGAACCACCATCAGAGGTACGAGGAAGCAGTGGAGCTGGTAAGGGCCGCTGTTGCGGCTGGCGCGGATGCCGTAAAACTACAGACATATACGCCAGACACCATTACCTTGAATTCAGACAAGGAGTGGTTTGTTGTCGGAAGCGAAGGAGACAGGCCTGAATCCTGGCAAAACAGAACCCTGTACGATTTATACCAAACCGACCACACGCCTTGGGAGTGGCAGCCAAAGCTTAAGAAGTTCGCAGATGAGCTGGGCATCGTCCTGTTTTCCTCGGCCTTTGATGAGACGGCGGTGGATTTTCTAGAGTCAATGGGGGTGCTTTGCTACAAGATTGCTTCTTATGAAGCGGTGCACATTCCTTTACTCAAGAAGGTCGCCGGTACAGGGAAACCCGTGGTTATGTCCATAGGGTTCGCTTCTTTTGAGGAGGCAGAGCTCGCGGCGCGCACGCTTCAAGAAAATGGGACCAAGGACTTGGCGGTGCTCCACTGCGTTACCTCGTATTCAGATACTCCAAAAGTGGCAGATATGAATCTGCGCACTATTAGAGATGTTGCGGAGCGTTTTGGGGTGGTATCGGGCTTCTCTGATAATAATGCCGGAATTACCGTGCCCGTGGCGGCGGCGGTTGCGGGAGGAGCAAAGGTAGTAGAGAAGCACCTTATTCTTGACCGTTCCTTGGGGGGGGCCGATGCGAGATTTTCCATTGAGCCAGCGGAGTTCAAGAGAATGGTAGAACTCATCCGTAGGGCAGAAGCAGGAGAGAAAGAGGTAGTGCTCAAAGAGATTGGCGTAGAGGACGCGGAGCTGGCAATGGGCAAGGTTCACTACGGCCCTGCGAATTCGCAGGAGGAAGAAAACAAGGTGTTCCGGCCAGGCGTTTGGGCGAAGATGGATATTAGGAAGGGAGAGGCGTTCACGAGAGAAAATATTAGGGTTGCCAGGCCTACCGGACCAGGCGAGATTATGCCAAAGGACTTTGAGGCGCTCCTCGGAAAGCGGGCAAGCCAAGACATTGCATTTGCCACCCCGTTGTCCTGGGAGTTGGTTGAGTAAAAGAATGTATGGCAGAATCACTTCAGAAACAAGCAGAAGCACTGGTAAGGACGCAGTTTGGCGATGAGGCCGCCGCGCTCTTTACCTCGCTTCAAGAAGAGAAGCCGGAACAAGCTGACGCCATCATTTTGCTTCAGGGAGATAGGTTAGATAGAGTTGCAAAAACCGCGGAGCTCTTTCTACGTGGCTTTGCGCCCCGCGTGTTTCTTGCTGGAAACAACAAACTTATTGGCGTAGGCCCCCGTCCCGGAGAGAACGACATTGCCCTTGAAGAAATCCGGAAGGCATTGATAGGCGCGGGCGTTCCAGATGGCGCCATTACCGTAGACGACAAGGCGCTTAATACCAAGGAGCAGGCAGTGCGCAGTATGCGTGCTGCAATCCAGGAGGGGTGGAAGAAAATACTTGTGGTGACCTCGCCCTACCACCTGCTCCGCGCCCATCTTACGTTCATTCAAGAAAAACAAGAGCAGGGTTGGGAAGGAGAAACGATTTTCCAGGGAGCAGATTTTGCCTGGGATACGGTTCCCGCAGGAAGGAATAGCACTGCCTTGGAGATGTTGGTCTTGGAGACAGAAAAGATACGCAAGTACGGGTTTGATTTTCTTTTGTATTCTGATAAAGAGAGGGGAGATAAAGCATGAATTATGCAATATTGTAAACGTTGTTGTTATCCCGCAAACGCGAAACCCACAATTATGTTCGATGAACAGGGGGTATGCAGCGGGTGCCGTTTGGTGGAGTCCCGTCCCCAGATTGACTGGCAGGCGCAGGAGAAGCTTCTTCGGGAAATCCTTGCAGAATACAAGGCAAAAGCGAGAGAGGCAAACAATCCCTATGACTGCATCATTCCCGTAAGCGGCGGGAAAGACAGCCATTTTCAGGCGTACCTTATCAAGAAGGTGTATGGCTTGAATCCCCTTTTGGTTACCTACAATCATATCTTTAACACGAAGCGGGGGATTCGGAATCTTACGAATCTCATAAAGCAGTTTAATTGCGACTTGATACGATTTACCTCAAACCCAGAATCGGTCCGCAAGATTTCCAAGTATATGCTTGGCAAAGTAGGGGATATCACCTGGCATTATCACGCGGGCATCATGACCTTCCCCATCCAGGCTGCCGTTCAGAAAAACATCCCGCTTATTATCTGGGGGGAGCATGGATTCGCGGAGCTCACGGGAATGTTTAATCAGCGGGATATGGTGGAGTTTTCCAAAAAGGTGCGCCAGGAGCATATGATGCGGGGTTTTGAGCCAGAAGACGTCGTAGAAGACACAAAGGGTGAGATTTCGCGCCAGGACCTTGCTCCTTTCTTTTATCCGAGCGACGAAGAGATTGAACGGGTTGGGGTACGCGGCATTTATTTGAGCAATTTTATCCGATGGGACGCGAGGGCGCAGACCAAACTCATGATTGAAAAGTACAAATTTGAAACTGCGGTAAAGCGGGAGAGAACGTTCCATTTGCATGATAAGTTAGACGATATTCATGCGAATGGGGCGCACGATTACCTAAAATATCTGAAGTTTGGGTACGGGCGCGCTACGGATGATGCCAGCAACGAGATTCGCCATGGGAGAATGACGCAGGAAGAGGGGATTGAGATGGTGAAAAAGTATGACGCGGTCCGCCCAAGCGACTTGGACGTGTACTTAAAGTTTGTGGGAATGACGGAGGAAGAGTTTGAGGAAGCTATTGAGGATATGCGCGATTCAGCGATTTGGGAAAAGACAAGTGCGGGGAAATGGGTTGTGAAAGATTCCATCGCCAATCACGCGGCAGACGAAGGGGTAAATGAAGTCCGCCTGCCGTTGGTTGAGGATAGAGAACAAATTCCTCCTTCGCCCCAGCCCCAGTACCCTAGGGACGACCACATCCCCGAAGACACGGAGTACATTATTCTTTGATGATTGCGCTCATTGACTACAACATGGGTAATTTGCAGTCCGTAGTGAACGCGTTTCAGCTGCTGCGGGAAGATATGCGCGTCACGCAGAACCCGGAAGACGTGAGGAAAGCAGATGCTATCGTCCTGCCTGGCGTAGGGGCCTTTGGGGACGGGATGAAAAATCTTGACAAGCTTGGGCTAATTCCTGTTCTTCAAGAGGAGGTCCGAGAGCGCAAAAAGCCCTTTCTTGGTATCTGTCTCGGTATGCAATTGGCAGCGCGCGAAGGGACAGAACACGGTATCCATCAAGGGTTGGGGTGGCTGGATGGGCGGGTAGAGCGCATTGAGCCAGGCCCTTCTTCGTACAAAATCCCGCACATGGGGTGGAACAATCTTTTCGTGAAGAAAGATACCGGACTTTTTTCTGGTATTGAGGACGCAGTTTATTATTTTGTCCACAGCTATAGTTTCTGTCCGGCGCCAGGCGAGGAGGAAAGCGTCGCAGCTACATGCTGGCATGGCAAGGAGGTGGTTGCCGCCGTGGAAAAAGAGAATATCTTTGGGGTTCAGTTTCATCCCGAGAAAAGCCAGGGAGCCGGATTAAAGCTTTTGGAAAATTTCCTTTCCGCTGTTTTTCCTATGGCCTATGCTTAAGAAACGTCTCATAGTGTGCCTTTTGTGGAATAATGGAGTAATTGTGCAGAGTGTTCATTTCAGACACACGAATGCCGTGGGGAACGCGCTTACGGCTGTTGATTTCTTCCATACATGGACCGTAGACGAGATTATCGTTCTTGATGTAAGCAGGATTGAGGCGGACCGGAGTAATTTTTATCAGATGATTCGCGAGCTTTCCCGCAGATGTTTTATTCCGCTGACGGTGGGAGGGAAAATCAAGACGGTTGAAGATATGCGAGAGCTTTTTCGGAATGGCGCAGATAAAATCGCTATCAATACGGAAGCGGTACGAAACCCTAATTTGATAACGGAAGGAGCGCATATGTATGGAGGCCAGGCAATTGTGGTCTCAATTGATGCCAAGAAAACAGAGGAGCAGACCCATGAGGTGTGTATTCAGAACGGGAGCGCAGCTACTGGGCTCCTTGCGCCAGAGTGGGCAAAAACCGCAGAGGAGAGGGGAGCCGGAGAAATCTTCCTGACCTCAATAGATTGCGACGGTTCACTGCAAGGGTATGATATAGCTCTTGTGCGAAGCGTAAGCGAAGCGGTGCATATTCCGGTCATTGCCTCTGGCGGAGTAGGAGAGTGGCAGCATTTTGTCGATGGGATTATGCAAGGGAAAGCTGATGCGGTTTCGGCAGCCAACATTTTCCATTTTTCTGAACAGAGTACGAGGAAGGCAAAAGATTACATGCTTTCTCATGGCATAGATGTGCGAAAGCCGGCGTATTATACCGTACAGACCCCCAGATATCCAGAATACAAAGTATAGGATTTTTTTAACTGATGTACATCTTCGTTGAGCCCAACGGGAAGATTCTTGGAAGCGATTCCGCCTTGCGAGAAGGTTTGAACGTGCTCGGTAAGCTCCATGGGGTGATGACACCCGACTTTGAGCTAAAGCCCGTTTCTTCTCTCGAGGAGTTGCAGAATGTTTCTCCTGCCCGGATTGACGCCGCAGGCCCGTTATTCTTTGTGCGCAATGGCAAACTTGTATGGGCGGCGCCGGATATCACGGCCACGCGCGACCTCTTTTACGCAAAAACTCCAGAAGGCAACTGGGTGTTTACGGATGACTTTTTCCGTATTGCGCGCGCGTTCTCTTCCCTGCACTTCCCGAGGGATTTGTTTGTGTACTTTTTTCGACACGGGTTTCTCCCTCCTGGCAGTACCTTTTTTGAAGAAATTATGCGTTTGCGCGTGGGAACGCGACTTATTTTTGAGGAGCCGAATTTTCAAGAGGAAAATGTTTGGCAGGAACACGAATCGGCGGCCCGCACCTACGAAACATTCAAACGCGCTTTCTCATCTGTGTTTGAGGCCTATCCCTTTGGAGACCAGGCAGCAATTTCTTTGAGCGCGGGAGCGGATTCTGGGTTGGTAGCCGCCTTAGCTGCCGTGCGGTACGGCAAACACCCATTGGCCATTACTATTGTGAATCCCAACCAATCGCTGCAAATAAATGATATTGACGCCGCAAATGTAGGGCGCATCACGAAGCATCTCGGTTTGGAGCATACAATCCTTGAAGCCGATTTCAATGCACAGCGCGCAGAGAAACTCCGAGAGGTCGCCCACGCCATGCCTCTTGCCGCCCACCTTTCTCTGGAGCATTTTCAGATTGGAGAGGAGGCGCACCGGAGAGGGAAAATTCAGCTCTGGCAGGGACAGTCAGCTGACAGCGCCTATAATCTTGGTCCTACGCAGAAATCATGGGGCGGCCCGCTCCGGCGCTTCTATCTTACTAAGGAATACTGGCAGGGATTTCCAGACGTTTCCGGAAACCGGTTTGTTGGAAAGTTTGCTCGTATTTTGGGTCAGCTGGGCCCCATTGCCTGGAAGAGAATGCATGCGGAAGCGCTCCGCCAGCCAACTTCTTTCCAAGAGCTTGTGAACGCCTTTGAAAATGCTCAAGGAACTCCTCCCTTTCCCGCAAAGGGCAAGGAGAGCATGCCCGGGTTTTCCACGAAGCGCACCACAAGGGAAGCTCGGGAGGAATTCTTTGCATGGAAGGCGCAGGCGTTTCTTACGGGACGCGATCCAAGAATCCGGTATACGGTAGCTAACCATTACGGATTTGAAGCGGTGCTTCCCTATACCGCCTCAAACATGCTTGGGTTCTTCCGCGGCCTGGAGATGGATTTTAGGGATGTTTTCTCTCCCAAGCGCTTTATCTATCAGTACTTAGAGGAGCTTCTGGGAAAGAAGGCGTATGCCGAGCTGTACAAGGGGCAGGAAAGGCGCGTCCAGAACGCCTCTCCCTTAACATGGGCGCAGTGGCAAGAAGACGTGTTAAGCAACACGGTGTTTGGAAGGGAATTGCGGGAAGCGGCGATTGCGGGAGGGTTACTGCGCCGCTTTGAAGTAGAAGACATCTGGAATCGTTCAGACCTCCAGCATGTACTTGGGCCTGTGTGGGTACAGTATGTGTTTGAGGAAATAGAGGGCCTTGGGGTTTCAGTGGAGGTCTCTTAAGTAAAGTGGCCCTTATTGACACCTCTTGTCTATATGCGGTATTCTGCCTGTATACGTTAAAGAAGTATGCATTTGTTCCTCAAAGGGAAACTGGATATTTTAGAGAAGGTAAGCTCGCTTTTTGACCAAAGGGAAAAAGTTCAGTTTGCCGGAGTAATGGCAGTAGCCCTTGCCGCAGCCCTTTTTCAGGCGCTTGGCGTTGTGTCTGTTCTTCCTTTTCTTGAGCTCGTCATAGAACCCGATATTGTGTACCAAAACAGATGGCTCAATCTGGCGTTTACATCTCTTGGTTTTGAAACCGCGTTCTCCTTTACGATGGCGGCTGGCTTTGTAATGCTCGGCATTCTTGTGGCTGGCAACCTTATTTCCGCTGCCGCCGCCTGGCTTAAGATTCGCTTCGTATGGCAGAAAAACCACAGCATTTCCGTTGCCCTGCTGCAAACCTATCTCTCTCTGCCCTACGTGTACTTTCTTAACAAGCACTCGGCGGATCTGGGCAAAACAATTCTCTCTGAAGTACAACAGCTCACGAACCAGCTCTTGATGCCCATTTTGCACATTATTACAAATGGCATTATCGTGGTTATCGTTCTTGCCTTGTTATTTTTTGTGAATCCTGTCGTAGCCGCAGGAGCCACATTTCTGTTTGGTTCCGCGTACATCCTCGTCTTTCTCTTTCTGCGCAGTACGTTGAAGACCCGGGGAGAGATACGACTGCAAGAAAACACAGGACGTTTTACCACGGCAGGAGAAGCGCTTGCCGGAGTGAAAGACATTAAGGCCTTGGGGCGCGAACGCTACTTTTTTGAGCGGTTCTCCAAACACTCCAGCAGGTTTTCCGCTCTTCAAGCATGGAGCGGTGTTGCGATTCAGCTTCCCCGGTATTTTATGGAGATGGTGGCGTTTGGCGGAGTGATTGCCCTTATTTTAGTATTTCTCGCCTTGCGTCAGGATGGTACACAGGTTATTCCATTGATTAGTTTTTTTGCCTTTGCAGGGTATCGGCTCATACCGGCTCTTCAGTATGTATTTCAGGCGGTTTCTGAAATTCAGTTCAATAGACCAATCTTAGATAAGATTGCAGAAGATATGAAAGGAGGCGTAGGCCAGTCCTCTTTTGCGGGAAGCGGAGAACTGCCAACGCCTTTGTTTCTTCGTGAACAGATTAAGCTGGAGAGTGTTTCATTTCATTACCCCTATACTTCACAGCCCGCGCTCCAGGCCGTGAGTTTGGAAGTACCGAAAGGCGCTGTCGTGGGCTTTGTGGGGCCAACGGGCGGAGGCAAGACAACGCTTGTGGATATTATTATTGGTTTACTCGTTCCGCAAGAAGGAGCGGTGAAGGTTGACGGTGTGGAGGTGAATCACGAGAATGTCCGGAACTGGCAGCGCAACCTGGGATATGTTCCCCAGCAGATTTTCTTGGGAGACGATACCGTTATGCGTAATGTGGCGTTTGGGCTGCCAGATGAAAAGATAGATATGGCCCAGATAGAACTGGTGTGCCAGATAGCAAATCTCCACGACTTTATTGCGCGGGAACTTCCCCAGGGGTATGATACCGTGATTGGAGAACGGGGCGTGCGGCTCAGCGGAGGACAGAGGCAAAGAATCGGCATTGCGCGAGCTCTTTATCATAATCCGGAAGTGCTGGTGCTTGACGAAGCAACGAACTCTCTTGACGGAGCAACGGAGAATGCGGTTCTTGAGGCAATGAAAAGCGTTACTCAGTTTAATAAGACGCTTATTGTCGTGGCCCACCGGCTTACTACGGTACGGGATTGCGATATAATCTATCTTGTAGACAAAGGGAAGATTGCGGCGCGCGGCACCTATAAAGAGTTATTGGAAAGCAATCCGCAGTTTCGGGCGATGGCGCGGGAACCAGAGCATTTATAGAGATATGGACGGAAAACATAACAAAGTAGTGGGTATCATTCCCGCCAGGTACGCTTCTACCCGGCTTCCGGGCAAGCCCTTGGTAGAGATTGCTGGGAAGACCATGCTTCAGAGAACGTATGAACAAGCAGTCAAATCGCACTTGCTGGATGAGGTTGTGGTTGCAACCGATGACGAACGAATCCTGAACCATGTTGTCTCGTTTGGGGGCAAAGCCCTCATGACCTCCAGGGAGCACCAAACCGGCACGGACAGGGTTGCCGAGACAGCCAGACATTTTTCTAAGGCAGAAATCATAGTAGACGTTCAGGGGGACGAGCCGTTGGTTCACCCAAGCGCCATTGACGCGGTTGTGGAGGCGATGTTGGAGAATCCAGATATTCTCATCACGAATCTCATTGCCCAGGCATCAGAGGAGGATGCGGATGATGTCAGCATCGTGAAGGCGGTGTACGATAAAGACGGCTTTGCGCTTTACTTCTCACGTTCCCGCATTCCTTTTCCTCGACAGGACCCCTGCTCCTATTACAAGGTGAAGGACGTGTACGGTTTTCGTCCCGCCTTCCTGAAACTGCTTGCCTCTTTGCCCCAGACCACTCTCGAGAAGGCGGAGTCCGTGGAACAGAACCGCGTACTGGAGCATGGGTATAAGCTGAAACTGGTACTGACCCCTTATGATTTTCAGGGAGTGAATACCCCGGAAGACCTCGAAAAGGTACGGCGCATATTTACCAACGCTTCCAATGGGAGATCCTAGAAAAGTACAACTTTTGGTGATGGATGTAGACGGCGTTCTCACAGACGGGAAGCTGTATTTAGATATAGATGGCGCCAAGGAGATTAAGACCTTCCATGTGCGAGACGGCATGGGGCTGTTGCTCGCGCGGGAAGCAGGCATCAAAACCGCGTTTCTTAGCGGGAGGAATAGCGAGGCCGTGCGTAAGCGCGGAGAAGAGCTTCATGTGGACTATATTATCTTGGGGTCCAAGGATAAGGAAGGGGATTTGCAAAAGGTTCTTAGTAAAGAAGGCCTCGAGCTCTCCAACGTTTGTTTCGTAGGCGATGATATCGTGGACCTGCCTTTACTGCGCAAGGTGGGATTTAGCGCCGCTCCCCAGGACGCCGCTCCAGTGGTGCAAAAGCACGTAGATTACCTTTCCGACAAGAACGGGGGAGAGGGGGTAGTACGGGATATCGTAGAGTTCATTCTGAAGAGGAAAATGGGATTTAAAGAAGTTACGGAGCGCCTGTTTGAGATTGAAGAAGACCTCGGTCTCTTTGAACGTAAGATTGCAGGGGAGGCGTTCTGGGAACTTGTGCGTTCAAGTACGCGCAGGAAAATCTTGGGGGAGACGGAAATCTTCAGCAGGAAAGAAGCTCCAGGCAAGCGCGCTCGGGGGTACTTTATGCGGGTGGCGCTTCATGTGGCCGCAAACACGCTCTTGCGCAATCCATTTCTTGCTCCGCGCGCGGATATTCTTTTCTTTGGCATGAACAGGAGGCGACTCCAGGAAGACGGACTGTGGCACGATATCTGGTGTGACCCCATTATAGAACAGCTGGAAAGGGAAGGTATGCGGTGCGCCATGCTTGAGAGGCCCCCATTCGGTAGGCCGGTCCCCAAACACGTGAAGACCCGTCGCCTCTCGTACTTTGATTTCCTTGAACTTTGTTTCATGCTTGTGCGCCGTCTGGGGCTGGTTCGAGTGCGTCTCATAGAGGAGGAGCGGGCCTTTCTCTCAAAACTCCAAGAGCGGTTCAAGGAGGAATTTGGGACATGTCCCAACCTTCAGCTTCAGGTAACGCAAGAACTGGAAAAAGAAAGAATTCTCTCTTGGCTCTACAGGGCTCTTCTTTGGAAGGTGTCTCCGAAGGCGGTTGTGGCAGTGGATCTCTCCGCGAAAAGGCAGCTCGTGAAAGCGTGCAGGAAAGCTGGCATTTCCTTGATTGAACTGCAGCAGGGGGCGATTAACCGTTACAACTTGGAGTATTCCTATGAAGGACCGCGGCGCAAGAAAGAGCGCGTTCCCGATTACTTCTTTGCTTTCGGGGATTTCTGGACGCAGCAGGTTGCGTTTTCTTTGCCCCCCGAGCGCGTCCTTAGCGTAGGGTTCCCGTACTACGAACAAGAGCTTGCAAGATACAAAAACGTGGCAAAAAAGAAGCAGATTCTTTTTCTCTCCAACTCCATGTACGGGAGAGACATGTCTAAGTTTGCCGCCGAACTTGTAAAAGAGCTGAAGGAGCCGTGGCATGTGGTGTATAAACTCCATCCAGAAGAAGCCGACGGATGGCAGCAGCGCTATCCGTGGTTAGTGGACTCGGGCGTTGAAGTGATGCGCGACGAAAAAAAGCCCTTGTACTATTTGTTCGCGGAGTCGCAGGTTCAGGTAGGCGTAAGTTCAACTGCGGTGTATGAGGGTCTGGGATTTGGACTTTTTACATACCTGTTGCCCCTGGCAGGTATAGAGGAAATGGAGCGGCTCCTTGAGGGCGGATACGCGCGCCTGGTTTCTTCTTCCCAGGAAATGCGAGATTTGTTGGCAACGCAAGAAAGTACACACCCAAGCGGCGCAAGCACGGAGTTTTTTAAGAGGAATTCGCTCGAACGCATGGTAGGGCTTGTAAAAGATATAGCCCCTCTAGAATGAAGTGGTGCATTATTGTAACAGAAGCCCCCTTTTTAATGGAGTTTCTAGGGAAGCTCTCTTTAAGTATGCTCCAGCAAGGAGATGAGTGCGTATTGGTATTTGGCAGTAAGCTCGCGGAGTATGAAAAGGCGCAATACTTTCCCGAGGCCGCGCGTACTGTCTCTAAAGTGGATTGGTGCCTGGAACACTATAATCAGAAGCGCGAGGACTACAAGGACCTTACCTGGCGTCCGCTCTATGCCAACTTTGCCCGTATGGAGGAGTGGCCATGGAGGTATCGTGCGTCGGCTCAGCGACTTGCCCAAGAGTATCAGTTTTTTGAGCACCTTCTTGAGACAGAGCGCCCGGATGCAATTCTATTTGAACCCCCAAGCGGGGTTGGGGCCGAGGTGGCCTATGCCCTGTCTTTGAAGTACGGAATACCGTATCTTGGCATCACGGATTCCCGGATTTCAGGACGCCTTGATGTGTTTGATTCAGAATATACAGATAAACGCTATCTGAAGACCTTTCGTACGGTAGTTCCCAAGGACATACTTCAAGAGGAGCTGCGGTTTGCGGCCCGTTTTATTAGAGATTTTCTCTCCCACAAGCGCCTTCCTTCGTACCTCGGAACTGGCAAGATTCGCTTTACGCTCTTTGGATACATTAGCCACTATCTGGGGCGTTTTTGTGAAACCGGAGGATCTTTGTGGCGTTATTTCAAGGAGCGAAAGAAGTTTAAGGATACTGATTTTGAGAGTGAGACCCGTTTCCGGACCGCGATAAGGTCCCCTGCGAGGATTGCTCTCTCCCAGATTCGCATTGCGCGGCAGAAACATTTTTACAGGCGCCTGGACCCGAAAGACGAGTTTTATGTCTTTCCTCTTCACCTACAGCCAGAAACCTCCACCACGGTGCAGGCAATGTACTATTCTGACCAGATAGCGGCAATCCGAAACATTGCCTTCCAGCTTCCATTTCCCGCAAAGCTCTATGTGAAAGAACATATGTCTGCCCTTGGCACAAAACCAGGTTCCTTTTACAAGAAACTTCAGGGTGTTCCAAACGTGGTTCTTATTGCGCCAGATGAATCTATGCCAGAGCTTATCCGTCGCTCCAAGGGCATGATTGTGCTTACGGGTACTGCAGGAATGGAGGCGGCGCTCACAGGGAAACCAACGTACATTTTGGGCAACGCGTTTTATGAGTATCATCCTCTGTGTAGAAAAGTAGAGAACTTTGACGAGTTGCGAGAGTTTATTCTTGCAGATCACAAAAATGGGGTGTCGCAAGAGAATCTAAAACAAGTAAACTTGAGGTTTGTGGTGTCATACCTGCGCAACACTATTCCAGGGAGCATCGTTGCTGCCCAAGCGAAACAAGATTCAAATGAATACCAGCAGATTGTTCGGGAGCTGCGGAGCATTGCTCAAATGCGGAAACGGATTTTGCGGAGAAAACACAGCTGATTATGTGCGGATTATTCGGCGCCATTCATCTTCAGGGATCCTTTTCTCCCCAGGAGCTTGCAAGATTCCGTGCCGCCCGGGACCAAGTTTCCTACCGGGGCCCGGACGCGGAAGGCGAACAAGTGTTTGCTTGTAAAAAGGAGGGAAGGCCCGATGTGTACGTTGGGCACCGGCGTTTGGCGATTATTGACCTTTCCGCCGATGGCGTACAGCCCATGACGAATGACAACAGGATTTGGATTATCTTTAATGGAGAGATTTTTAACTATGTGGAGCTGCGGGAAGAACTGCGGCGCATGGGCTGTGTTTTTAGAACGAAGACGGATACGGAAGTCATTTTGAACGTGTATAAGGCGTGGGGGGAAGACGGATTCGCAAAAATGAACGGTATGTGGGCCTTTGCCTTGGTGGATGTGCCGGGGAAAAAGGTAATTCTTTCCCGGGACCGCTTCTCCATAAAACCTCTCTACTATATCCAAGAGAGGGGAACTTTTCTGTTTGCTTCCGAGATTAAGCAGCTCCTCCCGTTTCAGCAAAAGAATGGTGTAAATGAGCAAGTACTTTTTACCTACTTGAAACAGGCGCTCATTGACGCTTCTCCCCCGCAAACCTTTTTTAAGGATATCTGGCAGTTGAAGCCCCGCCATTCCTTCAAGATAGACCTCTCCAGCGGAAAAACAGAGGAGAAGCCCTACTGGGAGTTTGGCGAGGAGCCCGTGCCTTCTGAAGAATCGGAGGCGCTTGCAAGGTTCCGTGAGCTGTTCTGGGATTCTGTCCGTATTCGTTTGCGGAGTGATGTGCCTGTCGGCGTGCTCGTGAGCGGGGGTTTGGACTCTTCCAGTATTGCGGTAGCCGCCAACGCAATGCAGGACAATATTCGGTGTTTTGGGGTGGCGTCAGAGGACCCTAAGTATTCGGAAGAACGGTTTATTGACTTGCTTGGAGAGAAGGCGGGGCTGAATATCCAGAAGTTCCGTCCGCGTTCAGATGAGGCATGGCAAGCGTTGGAGGATGTGGTGTGGCACCAGGATGAACCCTTTGGTGGCATGAACGTGGTGCTTCATGAACGCATGCTCTCCACGATAAAACAAAACACGGATATTACCGTGCTTTTGAGCGGACAGGGTGGAGACGAAATCCTGGGGGGATACAGGAAGTTCTTCCTTTTCTACTTAAAAGAGCTATTCAGGCGCGGGAAACTCGGAACGGTGGCGCAGGAGGTGGTGGCTTCAATAGTTCAGCATACCGTTCTGTGGCAGCTTTCGCTGGCAGAGGCCAAACGTTATATCCCGTATTATCGCGGGTGGCGCGACCCTGTGAGCAGGGTATTGCGAAAGGAAGTGCGCCTGGAACCTCTCTGGCAGAGTGAGTCGCTCGCCCAGCGCCAGCTTGCAGACGTACAATACTATACCGTGCCAGCCCTTACCCACTACGAGGACCGAAACTGCATGGCGCACTCCATGGAAGTACGGCTTCCTTTTCTTGACTACCGTTTGGTGGATTTCGCCCTCCGTATGCCGAATGCCATGAAGATTAAAGACGGTTGGACAAAGGCAGTTCTGCGAAAGAGTATGACGGAATTGCCCCACGAGATTGCCTGGCGTAGGGACAAGCAGGGGTTCTTAAATCCGGAAGCGAAGTGGCTCCGCGAAGACCTTAGGGAGCGGATTCTGGAGGTGTTTCGGAACAGCCGGCTTGCCGAAAGGGGACTGGTTGACCAACAGGCGCTCCTGGAGCTCTACAAGTCCTTTCTTGGGGGAAGCAGGCAGGTGATGGAAACGGACATCTCGCGGTTTCTTTTAGCCGAGCTATGGATGAGAAAGTTTGACTTATGATGCCCTTGAAAGAGAGAGGGATTTATGGTAGGATTTTGAACATTGGGTTATGGCAGGACAACACAATCCTCAAGTGAAAATAATCGTGTACGTGGGGATGTCAGCAGACGTCATTCACCACGGACATATACACATTATTATGGAGGCCCGGAAGCTCGGGAGCGTGGTGGTGGGGCTTCTTACGGATGAAGCAATCGCAACCTACAAACGAGTGCCCTTTTTGCGTTTTGAGGAAAGAAAACAGGTTATTGAAAACATTGCAGGAGTGGAGCGCGTAATACCCCAAAAGACCTTGGACTATGTGGCAAATCTCCGCAGGATAAAACCCCATTACGTGGTGCACGGAGACGATTGGAGAACAGGAGTCCAGCGGGAAACTCGCCAGCGCGTCATTCAGGCGCTTAAGGGATGGGGCGGGAAGCTCGTGGAACCCGCGTATACACCCAGTGTTTCTTCCACGGATATCATCCGCTACCTGGTGGAGGCGGGCATCACACCGGCCCAGCGCCTCCAGTTGCTTCGACGCCAGCTGGAAGTAAAGCCCCTCTTGCGTATTTTGGAGGCGCACAACGGGTTGAGCGCGCTTATTGCAGAAAAGGTGAAGGCGCAGAAAAATGGGAGACCCGTGGAGTTTGACGGAATGTGGGAGAGCAGTTTGACGGATGCCACCTCCAAGGGAAAGCCCGACATTGCGGTTGTGGACGTAAGCTCCCGCGTGCATACAATTGAACAGATTCTGGAGGTGACTACTAAGCCCATACTTGTGGACGCAGACAACGGAGGCCTTTCTGAGCACTTCGTGCACACGGTGAGGACTGCAGAACGCCTTGGCGTGTCAGCCCTCGTGATGGAAGATAAGAAGGGAGCAAAGCGCAACTCTTTGTTCGGCACGGAGGTGAAGCAGCAGCAAGAGAACGTGGCGGAATTCGCCAGGAAGATTACCGCTGGCAAGCGCGTCCAGATTACCGAGGACTTCATGATTATAGCCCGCATTGAGAGCTTGATTCTGCAGAAGGGGCAGGCAGACGCCCTCCGGAGGGCAAAGGCGTATATAGATGCGGGAGCGGATGGCATTTTAATACATAGCAAGGAGAAGACCCCCAAGGAGATATTCGCCTTCGCGCGCGAGTACAAGAAGTTTAAGAACAGGGTCCCATTGGTTGTCGTCCCTTCTACTTACAGCCAAGTGAAGGAAGAGGCCCTGCAGAGGGCTGGCGTGCGCATTGTCATTTACGCCAACCACATGTTAAGAGCCGCGTACCCCGCAATGAGGAAGGCGGCAGAGACCATTCTCAAGAGCGGGAGGGCGCATGAGGCGGAGAAGTATTGCCTGCCTATTTCAGAGGCCTTAGAGCTTATCCCAGAGAACCATTCCTAATTCTACTTTTGATAGCGCAATGCCGCGCCTATGATTTCCAGTACGTCGTTTTTAGAAGCGCTCAAGCGGCTTGACCTTACCTTTTTTACTGGTGTACCAGACAGCGGTCTCCGGGAGTTTTTGGTGTACTTGGAAACTCATGAAGATGAAACCCGGCACGTTCGGGCCGTGAACGAAGGCCAGGCAGTGGGGATAGCGGTTGGCTACCACTTAGCTACCGGCAAGGTTCCCGTGGTGTACCTCCAGAACTCGGGCCTTGGGAATGCCATGAACCCACTCACTTCCCTGGCAGACCTTGAAGTGTACGGCATTCCCATGATACTCTTTGTCGCCTGGAGGGGCAGGCCCGGAGAGAAGGATGAGCCCCAGCACAAGAAAATGGGCAGGGTAATGGAGGATATGTTCAAGGTGTTGGAGATTCCCTATGAGGTCGCAAAAGACGAGCCGGAGGGTCTTACGGCGCAGGCGGCGCGCCTCAAGGAGATAGCCCTTGAGCACCAGGCCCCGGTCGCCCTCGTGTTCCCGAGGGGAATCATAGAGAAGGAGAAACAGGAGGAAGAGCAGAGAGAGGGATTGAGGAGGGAAGAGGCCTTAGAGATACTACTGGAAAAGATAGGGGAGGCCCCTGTGGTTTCCACTACGGGCTATACCTCCAGGGAGGTATTTGAGATACGGGAAAAGAATGAACAGAGCCATGAACGGGATTTTCTTACCGTGGGTTCCATGGGCCATGCTTCTGCCATTGCCTTAGGTATTGCCCGCTCCGTTTCAAAGCGCGTGTTCCTTATAGACGGAGACGGAGCTTTCCAGATGCACATGGGGTCCGCAGCCGCCATCGGCTTCTACGCTCCCAATCTCGTGCATATTGTAATAGACAACGGAGCGCACGAGAGCACAGGAGGCCAACCCACGCTTGTCTCCAAGCTGGATTGGGAGAAGTTGTTTCAATCGGTAGGGTACAAGAGCGTTGCGCTCGTAAGCGGAAGGGAAGAATTGGAGCTCCTTAATCTTGCCGCCCTGTCTTCGCCCGCAGCCCTGGTGGTAAAAGTAGCCCAGGGAACGAGAACAGATCTTGGCCGCCCTACGGCCGCTCCCCAGGAAAACAAGGAGGCCTTTATGCGTTTTCTCCAAGGGTAATCTATGGAGAAACACTTTTTTGGGGCGGGCAGTATCAAGGAACTTAAGGGAATCTTGGAGCAAGAAGGAGCGAAGAAGATTTTGCTTGTTGCCGAGAAGGAGGCGTATGAAAAGAGCGGGGCAAAGGACGCCATAGTCCCGCTTTTGGTTTCTTTTCAAGTAGAGGAATTCTCTGATATTCTTCCCAATCCAACTATTGAGCAGGTAGAAAAGGGGATTGCGGTATTCCGCAGATTCCAGCCAGATGTGGTGCTCGCGGTGGGAGGGGGAAGTACCATAGATACGGCAAAGGCGCTCAATGCGCTCGCCGTTCAGGAAGGGGAGCCAGCTTCCTACGTGAGGAAGGAGCGGAAAATAGAGAAGGAAGGGAAGCCGCTTATTGCCGTACCCACCACAGCTGGTACGGGAGCTGAAGCCACGCAGTTCGCGGTGGTATATCTTGGGAAAACCAAGCACTCTTTGGCGCATCCCTTTGTGCTCCCTGTTTATTCCATCGTGGACGCGCGGTTCACTTTTTCCCTGCCACCGCGTATTACGGCTTCCACGGGCATGGATGCGCTCTCCCAGGCAGTGGAGTCCTTCTGGAGCGCAAAGTCCACAGCAGAGTCCAAGGGGTACGCCAGGGAAGCCATTCAGCTTGCCTTTCAGAGTTTGGAGAAGGCAGTAAACAACCCAGATGAGGAGGTGAGGACGGCGATGGCTAAAGCGGCCTACCTCTCGGGCAGGGCCATTAATATTGCCGAGACCACCGCCTGCCACGCCGTTTCCTATCCCATCACCTCGTATTTTGGCGTTCCCCACGGACACGCCACAGCTCTTACGCTTCCCTCTATGATTCTGTTCAATAGCGGAGTAGGAGAAGAGGACTGTACAGACGAGAGGGGAACAGAATATGTACGGAAGACCATGGACGAATTAGCAGGGATTATGGGTGTGAAGGACGGCAGGGAAGCGAAAGAGAAGATAGAAAAACTCATGGATGCCATTGGCCTGGAGAGGAAACTTGAGAAGCTTGGAGTAAAGACGCAAGAAAACATGGAGACCATTGTCTCCAATGGCTTCAACCCCGAGCGCGTGAAGAACAATCCTCGTCTCTT
>JAHIUP010000008.1 GCA_018816925.1 Patescibacteria group bacterium | reverse complement strand
GGCAAAGACAGACACGGGGCTCGTTGGCTCAAGGACCAGGTCAAGGGATCAAAAAGGCCCAATGTCCCAAATCCTAAGGCCTAGATACTTGCGCTACCCCGGCTAAAAACTCGCGGCCGCGAATCTATAGCCGCTTTCACTTACAAATGGTATACTAAAAATAATATGAAGGAACTCTCGCCAAATAAACAAAAGGTTCTTCTCTTGCTCCTCGCAGGAGCAGCACTTGGCTTATCGTATAGCCCAGGAAGGCATGGGAGAATTTTGAAAAGTTTATCAAGAGAATGGAAAAATATAGACCAACGACGCCTCCGAGAGGAAATTAGAGAACTCTACCGCTCAAAGCTTATAGAAACACGCACAAACGAAGATGGCTCCACCACCCTTCTTCTCACCAATAAGGGGAAGGCAAGAGCGTTGACCTATAAGTTTACGGAAATGCACATTACGAAACAAAAATGGAACGGCCAGTGGCATATGGTTGTCGCGGATATCCCAGAAAAACTTGGAAAGACAAAAACGAGGCAGACGCGCGATGCCCTCCGAAGAAAACTCCTGCAACTAGGATTTTACCCTCTCCAAGAAACTGTTTGGGTTATCCCTTGGCCCTGCGAACAAGAAATAGAGTTTATTGTAGAATATTTTGGACTTCGAAAGTACGTGCGCTACGGTATTCTTTCCTATATTGATAACGACCTCCACCTGCGCAAAATCTACGACCTAATATAATATAATTCACAAGTTAACCATTAAGCGGCTAATACAGCTAAAGATGCGCGGCCGCGCATCTTTAGCCGCTTTTACTTTGATCTTATCTTATTTCTTATTTCTTACTTCCCTTTCCCTTTTCCCTTACAAGTCCTCACAATCCTCACTCTTCTTCTCCTACTCCTGTCTACCTACTCCTATCTAATAATTCTTCTTATTCGTAAATTACTCTTATTCCCCAATTATTTATATCTACTAAATCTGCTCAGCAAAATTCAAGACGGCAACATTACTGCAATTCGTTTCCTGTTCATTGTTTTGCTTTCACAAAAGCGTCTACGGCTTTGGAGATATCTTCTTTGGTATGGCTCGCAGAAATCTGCACCCGAATACGATCTGTCCCCTGCGGAACCACCGGATAACTGAACGCAACCACGTAAATCCCGCGCTCAAACATTGCCTTTGCAATACTTTTGGCCTTGTGCGGGTCCCCTATCATAACGGGAACAATGGGATGCGCTGACGCTGGAATCTTAAATCCCGCGGCCTCCATTTGCTCTCTGAAATTCCGGGTATTCTCCCACAGCTGCTGCTGGAGTTCTGGATGTTCTTGAATGTACGTTATCGCAAAAGAAGCGGTGCCCGCAATCACCGGAGCCAGTGAATTAGAAAATAGATAGGTTCTTGAGCGTTCACGCAAAATATCAATGATTTCCTTCCTCCCCGCAACAAATCCTCCGTTAGCTCCCCCAAGCGCCTTGCCGTAGGTGGAGGTTATCACGTCTACCCTGCCTTCTACGCCCGCATATTCGTGTGTACCACGGCCATTGTTTCCCATAAAACCCGTTGCGTGGGAGTCGTCCACCACCACAAGCGCGTCGTATTTGTCGGCAAGGTCGCATATTGCCTGCAAAGGGGCAACATCGCCGTCCATGCTAAAGACCCCATCTGTCACCACACAGCGCATGCGTTTTTGCTGCGCTTGCTGAAGGCCCCGCTCTAAATCCTGCATATCCATATGCTCAAAAATAAAACGTTCTGCCTTGCAGGCGCGAATTCCATCAATAATACTTGCGTGGTTGAGCGCGTCAGACAAAATTACATCCTGCTCCGCAAGAAAACCCGCAAAAAAACCAATGTTTGCCGCCATGCAAGAAGAATACAGAATTGCGTCCTCCATGCCGAGAAATTCCGCTGTTTTCTTCTCAAGATCTTTATGAACTTGTTGAGTGCCGCAGATAAAACGGACGGAAGAAAGACCAAATCCATACTCATCAAGCGTCTTTTTGGCGGCTTCAACTAGCGCATCGGAACCTGCCAATCCCAAATAATTGTTTGTGCAAAAATTCAGTACCTCCTTCCCATCGACAACGGTCATTCTTCCCTGCCTTGAAGACAGCAAGTGCTCGACCTTATGGAGCCCTGCTTCAAAGATCGCCTTAAGTTCCTCTTCTAAAATCTTTCTAGCGGAAATATACATGGTGTTTACATCTGTAAAATAATCTTAGGGTGTTCTTCCATTTTCTTTTCAAACAGCTCCTTTGTGTATGATTGCAACGGCACCACGATATCTTCGCCCCCTTTCAAGATGATATCCCATATCTTTTCCTGTATGCCGTTTGCTTCATTAGAAAGCATACGCTGGCTTGTCTGCCATGTCTGGAAAATCTGACGGCCGATAACCCCATGAAGATTCAGGCCGCGCACGATAACCTTATTAAAACTCGGAATGACAAAGTCCCCGTCGCGCAGTCCAAATAGCATTACGTCGCCGCCGCTCCGCGTAACTGCGAGCGCGTTATTAATGGAAGAATTCGGGCCTGCCATTTCAAACGTTACGTCAACACCCTTCCCATAAGTAAGTTTGTGAATTTCTTCCACAAGCTCCGGATCTGCGGAAACCTGCGCGGGCGCAGACAATAAGAAGGTGGCATGCGCGCCGAGCTTTTTTGCCATTGCGAGATTCGCCTCATTGGTATCTACCGCAATTACTTTGGCTGCTCCAAACGCATTGGCGAGCAATATAGTAAACATGCCGATGGGCCCGCATCCCAAAACCGCAATCCGCCTACCGCCAAGTTCAACTTTTGAACACGCGTGTACCGCGTTGCCAAAAGGATCTAAAATTGCGCAGATTTCTGGGCGGATACGATTCACATCAACCTGCCAGAGATTTTTTGCGGGAATTTTTATGTATTTTGCGAATACGCCATCCGTGCTCACGCCCAAGATTCTCTGATCCTGGCATACTTCTTCCTCTCCTACCCTGCAATAAAAACATTTCCCGCATGTTACATGGGAATCCCCGGAAACATTGTCGCCCTCTGAAATGCCATATATGTTTTTTACCTGCGAGCCCGCTTCAATGACCTCTCCCATAAACTCATGGCCCATAATGCGAGTCGTTTTCTTTTCTGCCTCGAGAGAACTAAAAATAAGTTCTTGAAATACGCTTCGTTTCCAAATTCCCCTATCGGTTCCACATACTCCCGCATAGCGAATCTCAATTAAAACAGACAGGACATCTTGCGGATTCTGCCTTTCATCGATTGCGGGAACAGGAATTTCTACCTTGCGAAAACCGGTTGAAGTTTCCCAGTTATCGAGTTTGGTATCTAAAACAAGAGCGGATTGCGTGGTTGGAAGATTTGTTTTCATGGCTTGATGCTAAACTTTCTCGTGGTCCATTACAAGGATTATTCCACAGTTACGGATTTTGCAAGGTTGCGGGGCATATCCACGTTGTGCCCCCGCAGTACGCCCATGTAGTAGGCAAACAGCTGAAGCGGAATAACGCTCAACACGGGGGTGAGCATTTCCAGGGTCTTGGGGATGTACAAGACATCGTCTGCAAGTTGACCAATCTCCTTATTCCCCTCCGTGGCAATTGCAATAACCGGGCCCCTTCTCGCCTTTATCTCCTGCACACTAGAAACCATCTTCTCATACACGCTGTCTGAAGGGCATAGGGCGACCGTAGGAAAGTTCTCGTCTATGAGAGCTATGGGGCCGTGTTTCATCTCCCCCGCACCGTATCCCTCCGCATGTATATAAGAAATCTCCTTGAGCTTGAGGGCCCCCTCCATTGCAATGGGGTAGCTGTACTTCCTGCCGATATAAAGAAAGTTCTCCTTGCCCTTGTACTTCTTTGCCATCTCTTCCACCTGGGGAGCCGACTCCAAGGTCTTGGCAACAAGCTCGGGAAGCCGAGAAAGCTCTTTTGCGATGCACTGACCAATGACCAGAGACAAATCCCGTTGCCTGCCGAGGAACAGAGCAAGGAGGGCGAGCACCGTAAGCTGGGAGGTAAAGGCCTTCGTGGAGGCAACCCCAATCTCGGACCCCGCGTGGTTGTACACCCCAGCGTCGGTCCCCCTCGCGATGGAAGAACCTACCGCGTTCACAATACCCAAGGCCAAACCCCCCTTGTCCTTTACCTCTTTCAGGGCGGCAAGCGTGTCTGCGGTCTCCCCTGATTGGGAAACGAATAAGGAAGCGGTGTGTTCGTCGAGAACCGGCTTGCGGTACCGGAATTCGGAGGCCGAATCCACTTCGCAAGGAATGCCCGCGTACTCTTCTAACATATATTCTCCCACCCTTCCCGCGTACAGGGCGGTTCCCATGGCCAGAATGTTCATGCGTTTCACCTGCCTAAGCTTCTCTCGCAGATGCTCCACTCCCCCAAGTCGTGCCTTGCCTTCTTCTAGCAAGAGACGCCCACGCAGGGCATTTGCGATACTCTCGGGCTGTTCCATAATTTCCTTGAGCATAAAGTGTTCGTACCCACCTTTCTGGGCTTCCTCTAAAGACCATTCCAATTCCGTAACTTCCTTCTCTTTGAGGTTATTCTTCAGATCGCTCACGGAGAATCCATCCTGTCTCACCACCGCCACCTCTTCGTCGTCCAAAAACACCACCTTATTGGAATGGGCAAGAAGGGCGGCAGGATCGGAAGCCACAAAGCCGCCGGAGCCGTTTACGGAAAGCACAAGGGGACTGGAAAGACGGGCGGCCACTATCTTCCCCGGGTCTTCTTTCGCAATAACCGCAACGGCATAACTTCCCTTCACAAGGGAAAGGGCTTTTCGCACCGCTTCTTCCAAATTCCCCCGGAAAAAATGCTCAATAAGATGAGGCAGTACCTCTGTGTCTGTTTCTGAAGCGAACGTGTGGCCGCGCTCTGCAAGTTTCTGTTTCAGCTGTGCGTAATTCTCAATAATCCCATTGTGCACCAAAAAGATATTTCCCTTGCAGTCGGCATGCGGATGCGCGTTCTCCTCCGTTGCTTCCCCATGCGTTGCCCACCTCGTATGCAAAAGTATAGGGCTGCCTCCAATAGATGACCCCGCGAGCTTCCTCTCTAGATTCTCAATCTTCCCCACGGCTTTCGCGAACACAATCGTCCCCGTTGCCTCGTCGTATGCGGCAATGCCCGCGGAATCATAACCGCGGTATTCAAGGCGCTTCAATGCTTCCAGGCCGAGCGCTATGTCTTTATTATTGCCGATGTATCCTACAATGCCGCACATATGCTTTTGCTATGCAAAAGAATTTCTAAATCCTAATTTCTAATTTCTAAACAAATTCGAATATCTAAATCCTAAACGGTGATGCGAGGGAATGCTGCTTTCCAGGAAATTCGCGCAGGCAGTTTTGCATGGTCCCGCGCGATAGCGAGGGAAAACTGCCGAGCGCGTAACCCCCGAGTCCGCGCTGGCGGACGAGAGGGGTGGTTCCTGGGAGCAGTATTCCAAGCTTCATACAACGATGTTTACTAATTTCCCCGGAACCACCACAATACGCTTTGGCTCCTTGCCTGCAAGCCATTTCTGCACCTTTTCTGACCCCAGCGCCGCCTTTTTTGCCCCTTCTTCAGAAATACCGGTCTCCACCTCCACCACGTCCCTCGGTTTGCCGTTCACCTGAAACACGAGACGGAATGTTTCCTCTTGAATCTTATCCACGTCATACGAAGGCCACTGCTTGTTATGGCAACTCCCTTCTTTGCCCAGCTGTTCCCAAAGCTCTTCTGTGAGATGAGGAGCAAGAGGAGCCAGCAGTAAGAGAAGGGTCTCCGCATCCTGCAGGGAAACCGTGGAGTTGCCGGAAAACGCATTGAAATACTCCATGAGGCCCGCGACCACGGTATTGTAATGAAGCTGTTCCAGATCCTCCGTCACCTTCTTTATGGTCTTATGGCGAAGCTGCTCTAGCCCTTCTCCGGATTGGAGATTCTTCCCCTCATGCTGCAAAAAATCCCACACCCGGTTGAAGAACCTAGATACTCCCACGATTCCCTTGTCAGACCAGTCCCCTCCCTCCGAAAATGGACCGGTGAACATGAGGTAGCAGCGCACGGCGTCTGCTCCGTACTTTGCCACAAACTCGTCCGGACTCACCACATTGCCCTTGGACTTGGACATTTTTGCCCCGTCTTTTGTAATAAGGCCGTGGGCACGGAACTTCTGGAAGGGTTCTTCAAACGCAATAAAACCCATATCATAAAGGGCCATCGTAATGAATCTCGCGTAGAGAAGGTGGAGCACCGCGTGCTCCTGGCCCCCGATGTACATATCCACAGGCAACCATTTCCCAGTTATTTCAGTATTCCAAGGCAATTCTACAGTTTTGGATTTTGTATTTTGGATTTGTTTAGAATTTCGAATTTCGAATTTCGAATTTCGAAACCCCACAGAAGGATAGCGGAGATAGTACCAAGAGGAATCAAGAAATGTGTCGGAAACATCTGTTTCTCTTTGCGCGGCGCCTCCGCATTGAGGACACGTGGTATTCACAAACTCGGGTACGTTCGCTAAAGGGGACTTCCCCGAACCCTCCGGCCTGAAGTTCTCCACATAAAGAAGCTCCACTGGCAGATCCTTTTCTGGCACAGGTACGATAATGTGCTCTTTGCCGTTGATGAAAATATAATCTATCCCCTCCTTGAAATTTCGAATTTCGAATTTCGAATTTCGAATTTCCCAGCATCTACGACAGTAGATGATGGGTATAGGAGGCCCCCAGTAGCGCTGGCGGGAAATGAGCCAATCCCGGAGATGGTAGGTCGTTGTGAGCTTCCCTTTCGCGAACTCAACAATCTTTGCTTTCGCCTCTTCCGAATCCATACCATCAAACTTCCCAGACCCTACAAGGTTGCCAGGCCCGGTATACGCCTCCTTTAATGCCGGGCACGTTTGTTCTGGGTAATCCCCGCATATTACCTGCATAATAGGAAGATTGTACTTTTTCGCGAACTCAAAATCCCGCTCATCATGGGCAGGAACCGCCATAACAGCTCCCGTGCCGTAAGAAGCAAATACATAATCGGCAGCATACACAGGAATCTCCTGCTTGTTCGCAGGATTTACCGCCTTTATTCCTTTCAGCTCCACTCCCGTTTTCTCTTTCTCGAGCTCGGTGCGTTCCAGTTCGTTCTTTTGTTTCGCCCCGTTTATGTACTTTTCCACCTCACCCCAGTTCTCAATAGAATCCTTGAGTTTTCCTACGAGTTCGTGTTCGGGAGCCAACACCATGTACGTGGCGCCAAATAATGTATCCGGCCTCGTTGTAAAAACTTCAATATACTGCTCGGATTTCGTGCTTCGGATTTCGAATTTCAAAAGCGCTCCCTCGGACCTCCCAATCCAATTGCGCTGGGCAATCTTCGTGCGCTCGGACCAATCAATGGTCTCCAGGTTTTTCAAGAGGCGCTCCGCATACTTGGTAATGGCAAAAAACCACTGCTCAAGCTCTTTCTGCACAATTTGCGTGTCGCACCGCTCGCACTTTCCATGAATTACCTGCTCGTCTGCAAGCACCGTCTTGCAAGAAGGGCACCAGTCCACGGGCGCCTTTGCCTTGTAGGCGAGCCCCGCCTTGTAGAGCTGGAGGAAAAGCCACTGGGTCCACTTATAGTATTCGGGCTCCGATGTAGTAACTGCCCGACTCCAGTCAAAAAGAGCTCCCAGGGTTTTGAGCTGCTGCGTAAAATTCGTAATGTTTTTTGCGGTCTGCTCTTTTGGATGCGTTCCCTTTTTGAGGGCAAAGTTTTCAGAGTGTATGCCAAAAGAGTCAAACCCCATGGGCTCAAACACGTCAAAGCCCTGCATCCTACGAAACCTGCCGTGGATGTCCGCACCCGTGAAGGCGTACACGTTCCCCACATGGAGTCCTTCAGCTGAAGGGTACGGGAACATCATGAGGTTGTAGTAGGGCTTTTGGGCCTTTTCGAGGTCCACCTCCCAGGCCTTCTCCTTCTCCCATTTCTTGGCCCATTTTGCCTCTATTTCTGCAGGATTATACCTGACCATACACAAACAGATTGTAGGACTTTTTCTTGCCTTTGTCTATTGTTGCTCTCGCCCAAAAAAGAGCGGCTTCCGAGGAGTTCTCGGAAGCCGGTTGCCTCCATCTGGATACTCAAGATACTACCTTGCTGGTTTCACAAGCTTAGCCCGCACCATAAGGCAACTACTGATATAGCTATCTAGCAACAAGAGCTCAACGTGCGTCTCCTTGAGGCAAGGCATATACTGCCCTAGGCATACTTGCTTCCCGTCAATCACCAGAGTCCCTGTAAGGAGAAGCCAATGACGCGGCTCCCTATCTAGAAAGCTTCTCCATGGGCGTATAAGAGAAGGTACGTCGTCCAAGGCCAGAATCGGCTTCCAGCCCTCCTTTTTCTGGAGAGCAAGGATCTGACGAACTGAGAGGATCTCTTGCCTAGAATCTGCTGGTAGCAGGGGAACAAACTCAATGGACTCAAGGGTGGATGGATCGAACGGCGGCTTGGTTTCCTTGACGATCCATCCTGGCGGCAACAATCTTTTGGCGGTGTCTCCCCCCGTGATTGGGTCGAGCATTTCTCCTCCTTCCTGAACAAACTTCTGCGTACTAAAATATATACTCCGCCTTTCCTGGTCTGTCAAACTTCCCATCAAGTGCACAAATAATATAATCAAGGTGTGAGAACCTCTGAATTCCAAAAGACCATACTCTGCTAGTATGCGAATAATCGGAGAAACCTGCCTTGGCGCAGAACAAAAGACCCCTACAAAATCCTTGTATCAGAGGTAATGCTCCAACAGACGCAGATTCCAAGGGTATTGCCCAAGTACGAAGAGTTTCTCCAAGAGTTTCCCACCCTGGAGGCTCTTGCCAAAGCCCATAACCACAAACTCCTTTCTGTATGGAAAGGGCTGGGTTATTGGAAAAGGGCGCTCGCTCTCAAGAAAACCGCAAAGATTATTGTGGGCTCGAGGGCAACAAATCTACGTCGGTCGTTTGGAATTTCGTTGCCCGAGCAATTAGAAAAGCTACCTGCTTCCAAAAAGATTCTTGCCTCTTTAGAGAAAGACGGCCTCCTTAAAAAGAAAAGAAACTCCTACGCCCTATAATGAGTTTAGATTAAGCGGAATAGGGCTTTGGCATTTGCTGTTGTCGCAGAAGCAACCTCTTCTACCGAGATGCCTTTGATGCGCGCTATCTCTTCTGCGACATATTTCACAAACAAGGGTTCGTTGCGCGTAGTAGGGTCTGTCCCTACTATTGCTTGGGGAGGAGTCAGGTAGGGAGAGTCCGTTTCCAAGAGAATACGCTCCAATGGAATAGAGGATATCACTTCCG
>JAHIUP010000053.1 GCA_018816925.1 Patescibacteria group bacterium | reverse complement strand
CCTGGGGTTGATGTTTTGTACGTCCAAGGTGAAACGCGCAATCGTATCCCCAGCGTAGATGGTTTCGCCATCTTCAAAAAACAGCTGTGCCACCGCGTTTTTGGGAACGAGAGGTTTTGCGATGGCGTTCGTTTCACCGTCTGGGATTATCTCCCAGGCAGTATAGCTCAACCCCTTACTTTCTTTCGTGGGGGTTACCCCGGCCGCCCACGCAGCTCCCATACTCCCAAGGACAAGGAGCAACACGATTCCTAGAACCAATCCAAAGAGCTTTCTGTGCCGCATTTCCTACACCTCCTTTTTTGATTGTGTATACTATACTGCATAGGAAGAATTTTGTCAATCATTTGCGCGCTAGGAGAAGAAAGCATACAATAAACCATTGTGTCCAAGGTTATAATCTCAAACCAGAGCGAGGAGGAAGCAGACAAGGAGGGCATCCTCCAGATGGTAGAAGCAATACTCAAGGAAGAGAAGCGGGAAGAGCTTTTGTCCATTGCCTTGCTCGGAGAGCACGACATGAAAGAGCTGAACAGAAAGCATAGAGGCGCCTCTTATGTTCCAGAGGAGCTCTCCTTCCAGGAAGTGGGGGGAGGACTTGGGGAATTACTCCTTTGCCCATCCCAGATTCGTAGGAATGCGGTAAAGTATGGTATAACTGAGGAACAGGAATTCAAGGGAGCAATCGTCCATGGCCTTCTCCATTTGCTTGGCTATGACCATGAGGGTACGCAAGAACAGGCCAAGCGCATGGAAGAAAGGGAACGACACTACCTTTCCGGTTTATAAAATGAAAGCTCAACTTATCGCGGGGTTAGATATCGGGACGAGAACGCTCAAGATGGTTCTCGTGCGCAAGGGAGAGCCAGGAAGCGCTCCTGAACTTGTGGCCATGGCTGAAGAGCCATCGGCTGGCGTAAGGAAGGGCACGGTCATGAATGCAGACGAGCTTTCCGTGCGCATCGCTTCCTTGAAAGCGCGCCTTGAACAGATGGCGGCAACTCGCATTGAGGAAGTGGTAGTGAATCTCGGAGGAAGCCACGTGTATGTTGCTCCTTCCCGGGGTATTGTGGCGGTGTCCCGAGCCGACAGTCAGGTATCTTCAGAAGACGTGGAACGCGTGCTCCAGGCGGCCCAAGTTCTTTCCCTCCCTCCTAATTACGAGGTGCTGGATGTGTTTCCCCAGCAGTTTATTGTGGATGGGGAGGCGGGAATACACGAGGCGGCAGGGATGCGGGGAGTGCGACTGGAAGCGGAAGTGCTCGCCGTGTGCTCTTTCGCGCCTTACTTCCGGAACCTCCAGACCGCTGTATTGGGAGCCGGCCTGGGAATAACGGACATTGTGCCCTCGCCTTTGGCCGCCGCCGCAGCAGTGCTCACTTCCGAACAGAAAGAATTGGGAGTGGCGGTGGTGGAGCTGGGAGCGGGAACCACGGGCCTTGCCGTGTATGAAGAGGGGCAACTTCTTCATGAGGCCACTTTCCCGGTCGGCTCCAATAATATTACCAATGACATTGCAATAGGTCTTAGATGCGAGTACGAGACGGCAGAGCGCATTAAAACTGAATATGGGAGTTGTGCGCCTCAACAGAGTAGGAAGACAGAGAAGATGGAGCTTGCCGATGGCACCCACGTTTCTTTTCCTCGAGGTCTCCTTAGGCAGATTATTGAGGCCCGCACCAAGGAGATATTCCAGCTCGTGAATGGAGAACTCAAGAAGATAGGGAGGCAGGGCAAGCTTCCCGCAGGCGCCGTATTGCTCGGCGGGGGGTGCAAGCTTCCTGGTATTGCGGAGTTCGCGAGAAAAGAACTCAAGCTTCCCGCGCGCCTCGGGAAGGTGGAAGGAATCGAGGGGTTCCCTGTAGACCCAGCGTTCGGAAGCGTGGCAGGCCTCGTCCTCCCTTTTCTGGAAATGAGGGAGCAAGGAAGTAGAGGGGGGCAGGGGATTTTTCGTCTGTTCAGGCGTCTCATAAAGCCCTTTATTCCCTAATAGCTCTATGGCATACACGAGCATTAAGGTAGTTGGAGTAGGGGGAGGCGGCGGGAATGCCGTGGACCGTATGGTTCAGGCAAAGATAAAGGGCGTGGAACTTGTTGCCGTGAACACGGACGCCCAGGACCTCAAGAAAATACGGGCGGATCGGAAGGTGCGCATCGGGAGCGAGTTAACGAGAGGAATGGGAGCTGGCATGAACCCGGAGGTCGGAAGGAAGGCGGCCGAGGAGAGCAAAGAAGAGCTGGCTGCAGTCCTCCAGGGAGCAGAGATGGTATTCCTCGCTGCCGGCCTGGGCGGGGGAACGGGAGGAGGAGCCCTTCCTTTTATCGCGGACATGGCAAAGCACCAGGGCGCTCTTACTATTGCGGTGGTTACGAAACCCTTCGCCTTTGAGGGGGCATGGCGCATGCGTCTTGCAGAAAAGGCCTTAGAGGAGCTGCGGGGCAAGGTAGACACGCTTCTCGTAATTTCCAACAACCAGATTCTTCATCTTGTGGATGCCGACACCACGGTGGCTGCGGCCTTTTGGAAGGCAGACGAGGTGCTCCGGGAAGCGGTGCAGGGCATCTCCGACCTTATTACGGTGCCGGGCATCGTGAACGTGGACTTCGCGGATGTGAAGGCGGTTATGGCGCGGGCAGGGAACGCGGTGTTCGGGGTTGGCAAGGGTAAAGGAGAAAAGCGCATTGAGTCGGCCCTTGAGATGGCGCTCAATTCTCCGCTCCTCAACGTATCTCTCAAGGGAGCGAAGGGCGTACTCTTTAATGTGGGAGGAGGGAACGACTTGAGTTTGGCGGAGATTAAGGACGCGGCCCAAAAGATCAAAGAAGAGATTTCTCCTGCGGCGAAAATAATCTTCGGCGCGGTGACAGATAAGAATCTCAAATCGGGGGAGGTGAAGATTACGCTTATCGCAACGGGCTTTGACAGGAAATGAGGGGCTCTCTATTCCCTTCCCGCGTGCTTCTGGCAGCTTCCCTGGCTTTTGTCGCCGGGGTTTTTCTTAATTCCCTGTTTCCAATAGCCCCCTTCGTTTTTCTTGCCCTCGGCCTACTCTCTTTTGCTCTTGTGCGGAAGGTTTCGTTTGCCGCGTTGTTGGGGTTTTGCCTGTTGGCCCTTACCTTGGGCGTGGCGCGGCACGGGCAGGCCTCGCAGGAAGCGGCGGAGAGGGGACTTGAGGGAACTGCATTTGAGGGCATTGTTGTGGCAGAACCCCAGGTTAAGGGAAGTAAGGTTCGTCTTGTGGTTGTGCCCGAGGACTTTCCCCAAGAAAAGGTTCTGGTGACGGCGAGCGCCTTCGAGGAATTTTCGTACGGAGACAAGGTAGAGGTGCAGGGAAACGTGGAAGCGCCTCCTTCTTTTGAGGGCTTTGACTACGAGGCATTCCTGGCAAAAGACGGCATACGTTCCGTGGTGTGGCAGGGAGAAGTCCAAGTGAAAGAACACAAGGCATATACCGGAGCGCTCCCTTTTCTGCAGGGCGCAATGTTTTCTTTTAAGGAACGAATGAGGAGCGCCTTGAAAAACAACATTCCTCCTCCGGAATCCGAGGTGTTGGCTGCCATCCTGCTTGGAGATAAGGGGCGTATGGCGCCTGACCTTGGGGAAAAGCTGAATCGGGCGGGGGTGCGGCATATTACCGCCATCTCCGGCATGCACGTGATGCTCCTCGGGGCGCTCGCTATGGGATTTTTGCAGAAAGTGGGGCTTTGGCGAAGGCAGGCGGTCATTGGGGCCCTATGCCTGCTTTTCGTGTTCGTCGCGATTACGGGCTTTCAGGTTTCTGCGGTGCGCGCCTTTCTCATGGGAGGCCTGTATTTCGCTGGAGAGCTTTTCGGGAGACCGAAGGCCTCGCTCCGCGCCCTTCTTTATGTGGGAGCGTTTCTCCTGTTCTTGAATCCTTTACTCCTTTTCCATGATGCGGGGTTCCAGCTCTCCTTTGCCGCCGTGCTCGGTATTATTCTCTTACTGCCTTGGCTCTCTCGTAAGCTCCAAAGGGTTCCCGACGCCTTTGGATTGCGTACCGTGCTCGCCATGAGCATTGCGGCCCAACTCTTCACTTTCCCGCTCCTCTTGTGGCACTTTGGGGCGTTCTCCGTAGTGTCTCCGTTCTCGAATCTTCTCATTGTGCCGCTCCTGCCCTTGCTCCTCGGTCTGGGAATCCCGTTCCTTCTCTTGGGTTCCTTGCAGGAAGGCATTGCCTCGGCCCTGGGACTCTTCTTATTCTTCCCCCTGCGCTATCTCATGGGAGTCGTGGATGTGTTCTCTTCGCTCTCCTTTGCCTTCCTTCCCGCCTCTTCCTTGTTCTTATGGATAGGGGCAGGAGCCGTACTCTTGCTCTTTGCCGTTCTTTTCTGGCGCGACTGGAAGGCGCGCAACCTCTTTTGACGAGAATGCGCTTCCTGTATGATGGAACAATGCAGGAACGAAGCTTCCCGCCTGGATTTCTCTGGGGTACGGCAACCTCCGCTCATCAGATTGAGGGGGATAATCTTTATTCTGATTGGTGGAAGGCAGAGCAAGAGGGGAAGGTTCCTTTCAAGTCCGGGAAGGCGTGCGATTCTTACAACCGGTACGAAGAGGACCTTAGCCTGGCTAAGGCGATGCACAACAATGCGCACCGTTTTTCCGTGGAATGGGCGCGCATTGAGCCAAGAGAGGGGGAGTTTCAGGAAGAGGAGATTGAGCACTACCGGAAGGTGATTCGATCGGTAAGGCAAAGGGGTATGGAGCCGTTTATCACGCTTCACCACTTCACCAACCCCCAGTGGTTCGCTGAAAAGGGAGGATGGACCAACAAAAAGGCGCCCGAATACTTTGAACGGTATGTAAAGTTTGTGGTGGAGCGCTTGGGAGGGGAGGCAAAGTTTTGGGCAACTATCAATGAACCCTTAATTGTTAACATGATGGGATATATGGTGGGAAAGTTTCCGCCCAATAAGTATAGCGTGTGGCAGTTTATTGCGGCGTGCCGAAATATGAAGGAAGCGCACAAGGAGGCGTACCTGGCAGTAAAACAAATACACCCGGAGCTTTTAGTGGGAATCGTAAAAAACAATGTATTCTTTGAGGCGTATCTGAACAAACCACTTTCCCGTGTGACAGCTTCTATCGCCCGATATGTCTGGAATAGATGGTTTCTTAATGGAGTACGGGACTGCGCCGATTTTATTGGGTTAAACCATTATAGCCGCAATCTTATTCACGTGCGGTTTTCTAATCCGCGGGCATGGTTCAATCAAAACGAAAATAAGGAGATCTCGGATTTTGGCTGGGAAATTTATCCAGAGAGTATCTATCGCGTGACGAAAGAACTTATGGGTTATGGAAAACCTATCTATATTATGGAGAATGGTATTGCGGATGCAGACGATGACAAACGCCCCAACTTCATACGAAATTATCTCCAATGGCTCCATAGGGCAATAGAAGAAGGAGCAGATGTGCGGGGGTACTTTCACTGGTCTTTGCTGGATAATTTTGAATGGGCGGAAGGATTTACCAAACGATTCGGTCTTATTCATGTAGATTTTAATACCTTTGAGCGCACGCCCCGGAAATCTGCCGCAGTGTACGGGGAAATCTGTAGAACGAACAGCGTTAACGCCTAACGATTGACGATTAGCATATGATGCTCGGAATACTACTCCCAGGAACCACCCCTCTCGCGGCCCAGCCGCCGCTCGGGGGTTGCGCTCTCGGCCGTTTGTCCTCGCTATCGCTCGGAACCATGCAAAACGGCCTCCGAGAGCTTCCTGGAGAGCAGTATTCTCTCTCATTCGTATGTCGTAGAGGATCATGATGTGGCTTTCTTTCACCATTCTTGCGTATTTCTTGTTTGCGTTCTCCTCTTTGGCGGACAGATATCTGCTGGCCGGTTCCCTGCCTCACCCTAGGGCATACGCATTCTACACGGGCATCACGGGGATATTCGCAGCGTTCCTCATCCCTTTTGGATTCGCCATACCCGAGCTTTTCTGGATATTCTTTGCTCTCGGTACGGGGGTGGTGAGCGTACTTGGGCTGTATGCCGCCTACCGCGCCGTGTTCCTTAGCGGAGTATCTCGTATCGTGCCCATGGTTGGAGGATTCTTCCCCTTGTTCACGTTCTTGTTCGCCTGGATTTTGTTTGCGGAACGGACGACTCCCTCCCCCAGTATGTTGTTCTCGTTTCTTCTATTTACCTTGGGTACGGTCCTGCTTTCTTTGCGGGGGAGCATCCGCGAATTCAGGCCTTCCTCTTCTGACTTGCGCAATTCTTTGGTGGTTGCCTTTTTGTTCGCTTTAGGGTTCGTGCTCGCGAAAATGGTGTATGAGCAAGAGGGCTTCGTGAATGGGTTCATCTGGATTCGTTGGGGCGGATTTCTCACGGCAGCGTCCTTTCTTCTGTTTTCCCAGACGAGAAAGGTTGTGTTTGAGAAGAATCCCGCAAAGGAGCGGAAGGTGTACCTTCCTTTTCTTATAGGGAAGGGAACTGGAGTGACGGCGTTCCTGCTCCAGCAGTACGCTATTTCTCTCGCGCGCAATTTCCAGCTCGGTATCATGAGCGCGCTCCAGGGCGTGCAGTACCTCTTCTTGCTTCTCTTTGTGGGGATTCTTGCTTTCAAGCGCCCCGGCCTTCTCAAAGAAGAGTTTCATGGAGCGAATGTGGTATGGAGGATTCTAGGAGTCCTGTGCGTGGGAGCGGGGTTCCTTTTCTTTGCCCTGTGATACATGAAGAAGCGTATCTTTCTCCTTGTTCTGGGAATTCCTCTGTTAGCCCTTGGCGGAGCAGTCGCCTTTCTTTTTCTTGGGGAAGCGGAACCAGCAGAGGAGATTGCGTGGGGAGTTACATTTGGGCGCTCGCAAGCGGAATCCCTGGGTCTGGATTGGCAAGAGACGTATCTTGCCCTGTTGGACGATTTGGGAGTGCGGCATTTCCGCATTCCCGTGTACTGGGATGAATTGGAAAAAGAGCGAGGCAGTTTTGACTTCTCTTCCTGGGATTGGCAGCTCCGGGAGCTGGAGGAGAGAGGAGGCAGTGCGTTTCTTGCAATTGGCTTTAAGCTTCCAAGGTGGCCGGAATGCAGAATGCCTTCCTGGGCTGAAGGCCTGGGAAAGGAAGAGCGGGAAGAGGAAATTCTCAACGTGCTGGGAGAGGTGGTGGAGCATTACCGGGATTGGGAGGTAGTACGCGCGTGGCAGGTGGAGAATGAACCCTTTCTCACCTTTGGGGATTGTCCGGAGGATGAGATTTCCCATGAGTTCCTAGACAAGGAGATTGCCTTGGTGCGCCAGCTTGATCCTTCGCGCCCCATTGTGCTTACGGACACGGGAGAGAACTCCGCGTGGCTTCAGATGGGGAAGAGGGCGGATATCTTCGCGAGCACCCTGTTTCGCGTCATTCACGACCCCACGCTCGGTTTCGTGCGCTATCCCTATCGTCCCGTGATGTATTATCGGAAAGCAGTGTGGCTCCATTGGTGGTATCCGGAGGTGCGCGTTATTGTGGGGGAATTGCAGGCAGAGCCCTGGGTGGTGAGCCCTCCCATAACCAATGTATCTCTGGAGGAACAATATGAGACGATGAGTCCGGACCATCTGCGAGGAGTCGTGGAGTATGCCAAGCGCACGGGATTGGACGAGTTCTATTTCTGGGGAGCAGAATGGTGGTATTGGCTCAAGACCGAAGGCGGAGATTCGCAGATATGGAACTACCTCCATGATGAGGTTTTCGCGAAAAATGATTAGCCAATACCACCATTCTCACAGAGGGGGTCGGGGAGATTGGGTATCTCCCCGTGGTGGAAAAACAGCCACGAGCTTGTCGAGGGGCGTTAGAAACCGAAGGTTTCTAAGGAGCGATAGCGACGAAGGGTGGTATTGGCTCAAGACCGAAGGCGAGGATCCAGAGATATGGAATTATCTCCGTGATGAAGTCTTTACTCCATGAGACGCTTCTTTCTTTTCCTTTTAGTGGGCACAGGACTCCTGGGAGCCGCCTTCTTTTTTTGGGGAAGGCCGGAGCAAGCAGAAGAGCACAGCTGGGGTGTTACCTTTTCCCACTCGCAAGCAGAATCCCTGGGTCTGGATTGGCAAGAGACGTATCTTGCCCTGTTGGACGATCTGGGAGTGCGGCACTTCCGCATTCCCGTGTACTGGGATGAGCTGGAAAAAGAGCGAGGCAGTTTTGACTTCTCCTCCTGGGATTGGCAGCTCCGGGAGCTGGAGGAGCGCAACGGGAAAGTAATTCTCGCTATGGGTCTCAAACTTCCCAGGTGGCCAGAATGCAGAATGCCTTCCTGGGCGGCAGAACTCCCCCAGCAAGAACGAGAGCGGGCGGTTCTGGATATGCTTTCCGCAGTAACACTGCATTACCGGGACTTGGAAGTGGTGGAGACCTGGCAGGTGGAGAACGAGTACCTTATTCCATTTGGAGAGTGTCCAGAAAGGAGGAAAGAATTCTTGAGAGAGGAGGCAGAGCTGGTGCGGTCCTTGGATGGGCGCCCCGTAATGCTTACGGACGGAGGGATTGCTTCTTTTTGGCTGGAGAGCGGCAGGTACGCGGATATCCTTGGGTTTTCTGTGTACCGCTTCCGAGAAGATGAAACCTTTGGATTTCTTCGCTATCCCTTTCCTCCTGCGACCTTTTGGCTTAAGGCGCAGTTTTTGCATCTCTTCTATCCCGACAAGAAGGTTGTGGTGACAGAACTCCAGGCAGAACCCTGGCCCATTACCGGCACCCTGGAAGGGGATTACGAGACAATGAACCCCGCGCAGTTTCGGGAACACATTGCGTACGCGAAACAAACGGGATTTGACGAGTTTTACCTCTGGGGAGCCGAATGGTGGTATTGGACAAAAGAAAAAACAGATGATCCGCGAATCTGGAACTATGCAAAAGAGATATTTCAACCCACGGAATAAAAGTGTCCAATACCACCACTCTCAATAGCTCTCCTTCATTCCGCAGTCACTTTCTGGTACAATTTTTCTATGAAGAGACGCAGAATCTATTTTGACTACGCGGCTTCCACCCCCCTTGATTCCAATGCGCTCAAGGCCATGATGCCGTACTTGAAGCGGGAGTTCGGTAATCCTTCCTCTGCCCACGGTTTCGGGCAGGCCCCGCGCGCGGCAATAGAGGAGGCAAGGGAACGGGTCGCGGAATTCTTGGGCGCCGCGCCAGAGGATATCGTGTTTACGAGTGGAGCCACGGAGGCCAACAACCTCGCCATTCAGGGAGCGGTGTTCGCAAGTAAAGAGAAGAAGCCCCATATTGTGGCCTCAAGCTTTGAGCATGAGTCCGTGTTAGGGGTTATAAAGGAACTGGAGCGGAGGGGGAGCGTGGAAACGACGTACGTGGAGCCCACGGGGGAGGGAATCGTGGAGGCGGGGCGCGTGGAAAAGGCCCTCAAGCGGAACACCGTCTTCGTTTCCGTGATGTACGTGAACAGCGAGATTGGCACGGTACAGCCCGTAGAAGAAATAGGGAAGATGTTGCAGAAGGCAGCGCCTCAAGCGCTCTTTCACGTGGACGCCGTGCAGGCGGCTCCCTTCCTGGATTGTAATACGGCTAGGATCTCCTGCCATTTTATGACCTTGAGCTCTCATAAGTTGTATGGTCCAAAGGGAGCAGGAGCGTTGTTTGTGAAGAAAGGGGTCTCTCTCACGCCTTTTCTCTACGGAGGGGGTCAGGAGCGGGCCATGAGGTCGGGGACGGAAAATGTGGCATCCCTTGTGGGATTCGGAGCTGCTGTCCGCGAGGCCGCAAACGGAAGGACCGCTATTGCGAACGTGAAGATACGTCATCTGCGGGACCGCATGCTCAAGGGTATGATGAGGGCAGTACCTGGAGTAGAGCTTAATGGTTCCCTGGAGCTGCGGGTTCCCTCGAATATAAATGTGAGAGTAGAGGGTGTGGCGGCAAGAGAGTTGGCGCAGGTTTTGGACACGAAGGGAATCGCCGTTGCCACGGGGTCAGCGTGCACGGAGCGTTCCCAGGAACCCTCGCATGTACTCCTCTCTCTTGGGTTGAGTAGGCAAGAGGCGCTCTCTTCCTTTCGCATCACCCTTGGAAAGCATACTATGAAAGAAGAGGTAGAGAAGTTTCTTAAGGTGTTCCCCGCAGTCGTTTCTCAATTGCGGATATAGATATGGCTCTACAACCAATACCCGCAACACGCAGAGGGCTTGCCGATTTTCCAAGGAAGAAAAGGAGCCCCCGAAAGGTTTCTCTGAAGTTCCTGAAGGACAGGCGCGTGCTTGTTGCGGCGGGAGGAGCCCTTCTCCTCTCTTTTCTCTTTGGGTTCGGAGGAGGAGTCCTTGCCTTCCTGTTCGCGGACGACCTTGCCTCTTTTATAGGGGTCGTGGTGAAAGAGGGACCAGCCCAAGGGTTGAAGACCATTGTGGAACGGGAGGTAGTGGAGACGGAGTACATTCCCCAGACCACGGAAGAGGAGAAGATTATTTCCACGGTGGAGGCGGCTTCCCCTTCCGTGGTGAGCATTATTATTAACAATCCTCAAGAGGTGGGGGGAGGGAGCGGGTTTATCGTGTCGGCAGACGGACTTCTGGTGACGAACAAGCACGTGGTGCTTGACGAAAAAGCTACCTACACGGTGTTTCTTAGAGACGGAGAATCCTTTACGGCTACCGTGCTCGCCCGCGATCCTTTCCAGGATCTTGCCATTCTCCAAATTGAGCAGGAGAACCGGGTGGATGAAGGCGGGAATTTTACAAGGGTGTGGTTTCCCGCTCTTAAGCTCGGGAATTCCGATTCCCTTCAGATAGGGCAGACCGTAATCGCCATAGGGAACGCGTTGGGGGAGTTCCGGAATACCGTGTCCGTGGGAGTAATATCTGGGCTTGGCCGCACCATTACTGCTTCGAACGGAGAGGGATTTGTGGAAACCATTGAAGATGTCATACAGACGGATGCCGCCATCAATAGGGGGAACTCGGGGGGTCCACTCCTCAATCTTGTGGGGGAGGTTATCGGCATTAATACAGCAACGGTCATTCAGGCCCAGAGCATTGGGTTTGCCGTTCCCGTGAATCGGGCAAGGAAAGACATTGAACAGGTGGAGGAGACCGGTTCCATCGTGTACCCATTTCTCGGAGTGCAGTACCAGGCCGTGAATAAAGAGGTGCGGGAGCGCGAAGGGCTTTCCGTGGATTACGGAGCGCTTGTTGTTGGGGATTCTCAAGAGGAAGCAGTGGTTCCGGGGTCTGCGGCCGAGGAGGCGGGTATCCTGCTTGGGGATGTCATTCTGGAAATCAACGGAGAGAAGATTACCGAAGAGAACAAGCTAAGGGAGCTTATCGGGAAGCACGAACCCGGGGACAGCGTGGTGCTCAAGGTGCTCCGGGAAGGAGAGAATAAGATTCTTCCCGTTATCCTAGGAGAGCGTAGGGGCTAACCCTTGCCCTTTTTCTAAGTTGTGTTATAGTAAAAGCATATGAATGGCGCCGGAGGAAATTTTACCTACAAAGCACAAGAAGCCCTATTGCAGGCGCAGAATACCGCTCAAGAGAGAGGGCAGCAGCAGGTAGACACGCTTCATCTCGTGTACGCGCTCCTTTCGCAAGAAGAGAGCGTGGTGTTGACCCTGCTCCAGAAGATGGGGGCGGACTTTGAAGGCCTGAAAAAGAAGGTAGGCATTGCCCTGGACCGGCTTCCCGTGATTGCTTCCGTGAGCCCCTTCGGGCAGTTCTATCTTACCCAGGACTTGGCGAAGGTCTTAGAGCGGGCCAAGCAGGAGGCCTCAAAAATGGGGGACGAATATATCTCCAACGAGCATTTGTTTCTCGCTTTGATGGATACGGAATCAAAGGCGAAGGAGCTTCTCGGAAACACGAACCTCGTGAAGGGGGGGAGCGGCGCCGACCTTGAGTTCTCCAAGCTTGACTACGAGACCGCCCTCAAGATGCTTGCGGAAATACGGGGCGGCGCCCGCATCACAGACCCCTCTCCCGAATCCAAGTACCAGGTAATAGAAAAGTACGCGCGCAATCTTACGCGCCTCGCCCGCCAAGGGAAGCTGGACCCAGTTATTGGGAGGGAGAACGAAATCCGGAGGGTGATGCAGGTACTTTCAAGGAGAACGAAGAACAACCCGGTACTAATCGGAGAGGCGGGGGTAGGGAAAACCGCAATCGCGGAGGGTCTTGCCCAGAAGATTGTGAAGGGCGAAGTGCCCGAGAGTTTGAAGGAAAAAGAGATTATTGCTCTGGACCTGGGAGCCCTGGTGGCGGGTACGAAATACCGGGGGGAGTTTGAAGACCGCGTCAAAGCCCTTCTTAAAGAGCTCGAGCGGGCAGGTGGCAGGTACCTCTTGTTTATAGACGAGCTCCACACACTTGTGGGGGCGGGAGCCGCCGAAGGAGCAATAGACGCCTCCAACCTTCTCAAGCCCGCGCTTTCTAGGGGGGAGCTTCGGGCAATTGGGGCAACCACGCTAAAGGAGTATCAGAAGTACGTGGAGCGTGACCCCGCCCTTGAAAGGAGATTCCAGCCCGTGTTGGTGGTAGAGCCCTCTATAGAAGATACGATTCTCATTTTGCGCGGCATCAAGGAAAAGTATGAACTCCATCATGGGGTGAAGATTAAGGATTCCGCCTTGATTGCCGCCGCCAACCTAGCGGACCGCTACATCTCCGACCGCTTCCTTCCTGATAAGGCAGTGGACCTTTTGGATGAATCCATGAGTTCCCTGCGCCTGGAAATAGAGTCGGAGCCCACGGAACTGGACGCTCTCCGAAGGGAAATCCAGAAGCTTGAGATTGAAAAGGAAGCGTTGAAAGGAGAGACGGGCGATGTGAAGCGCGTCAAGGTAATCGCCAGGCAGCTCGCGGACTTGCAAGAAAAGGCAAAGGCAATTGAGGGCAAGTGGAACTCGGAAAAAGAGACCATAGGGAGCATCAAGGAGCTTAAGCTAGAGATTGAGACGAAGCGTTTTCAGGTGGAGAAAGAACAGGGTGAGGGTAATCTCCAGAGGGTGGCAGAGCTAAAGTACTCCACGATTCCCGAGCTTCTCAAGAATCTGCGCGCGGAAGAGCGAAAGCTTGCGCGACTCCAGAAGTCGAGCGCGATGCTCAAGGAAGAGGTGACGGAAGAAGACATGGCGAGATTGGTTTCGCGGTGGACGGGAATTCCCGTAACGCGCCTCATTGAGGAGGAAGCGAAAAAGCTCGCTCGTTCAGAGCAGGTGCTGTCGCGTCGTGTCATTGGCCAGGACGAGGCGATTCAGGCGATATCCAACGCGATTCGCAGGAATCGGGCGGGGCTCTCCGAAGAGAACCGTCCCCTGGGTTCTTTTATGTTTCTTGGTCCCACGGGAGTGGGGAAGACCGAGACCGCAAAAGCGCTCGCGGAGTTTCTGTTTAACGACGAAGACGCCCTTGTGCGCTTGGACATGTCCGAATACATGGAGCGGCACACGGTCTCCCGCATGATAGGTTCCCCGCCCGGGTATGTCGGGTACGAAGAAGGAGGCCAGCTCACGGAGATTATACGCAGGAAACCTTACAGCGTGATTCTGTTTGACGAGATTGAGAAGGCGCACCCCGAGGTATTCAATGTGTTGCTTCAGGTTATGGAGGATGGCCGTCTCACGGACGCCAAGGGCAGGCGCGTGTCGTTTAAGAACGCGATTATCATTATGACCTCGAACATCGGTTCCCAGTTTATCTCGGAGATGAACCCGCTCGGATTCCTCGGGGAGGAGGTAGAAGGCAAGAAGAGCTTGGTACGCGACAAGGTTATGACAGTTCTCCGTGAACAGTTTCGCCCCGAATTTTTGAATAGGATAGACGAGATTGTCATCTTTAACTACCTCGCGGCAGGGGAGATTAAGAAAATCGTGGAGCTTGAGCTCGGGAAGGTTGCCCGGCGCCTTGAGCGGAACCAGCAGGTGCAATTCCAGGCGACCGAAAAAGCAAAGGACCTACTCGCGGAACGCGGGTTCGACCCGAATCTTGGGGCTCGCCCATTGCGCCGCGTCATCCAGCGCATGGTGCTGGATCCTCTCTCTCTCAAGATTGTGGGAGGCGAGCTAATCTTTGGTTCAAGAGTTGCCGTGGACGTAAAGGACGGAGAAATCGTGTTCCGAATTACGCAAGCTCCTTCGCTTACTCGGAGGCATCTCGCGAAGGCGGCTGTTTAACCCTATGATACGAGCAGCTTCTCTTCTCCTCGTGTTCTGTCTGGGCGCCGCCGGAGGGCTATGGGCCCAGGCCTTTGTGTTGCCTTACCTCGCGACCCACGAGCCCTTTGAGGGTTGGGGGTTCGTGGAAGAATGGAACAGGCGCATTACCGTGGTACGTCCCATAGAGCAGATTATTGTGCGGGAAGGCGAAGGTATGGAGCGGGTGCTTGAGCAAGCCCAACGCACGGCAGTAGGCGTGCGGAGCACGGTAGGCGTTGCCATACTTGAGGGCTCGGGCATTATAGCTACCTCCGATGGGCTTGTGGTAACGCTTGCCACTCTTGTGCCTCCGGGCTCTGCGCAGACCGTATATGTGGAGGGTGGCATAGAGAGCGCCCAAGTACTCAAGCGCGACCTACAAAAGAACCTCGCCTTGCTCAAGCTTGACCGGTCGGGTCTGCGCACCGCGGAGTTTAGCAGGGAGGAAGAGGTGCGGCTCGGAACCACTCTGTTTCTCGCGGGGAAGATTATGGAGGAAGATGAGGTCTTTTCCGTGGCGAACGCGGGCGTGGTAAAGTCCCTTAGCAAGGAAGCGCTTCGCACGAGCATGATGGATACCACGCTCCTCAACGGCAGCCCCCTCTTCACGATTGAGGGAAGGATTGCGGGTATGGCTATTGTTTCTCCTGACGGCACGGTCCGCGCCATCTCCGCGTCCGTTCTCCGCTCCTTCCTCGGGCTTTAGAAGGAAGAACTAGGTTTCTTTAAAAACTTGTTGTGAAACTAGGTCGAACCTAGGATAGGCCTAGTAGGCCTATTTTTCTGTGGATAACTTGGCTAAACCAAGTATGTGTGAAGCTGGTCTTCACACATAAGGCAAGTTCGGTACGGGGCATGCTCAACTGAACTAAGTTATTCATAATTAAAGGCGCCGTCTAATTGTGATCGGCGCCCCTTGGTGGAGAACGTTCCATTTTTGCGTAATTCCTCTTGAATTCACTATGAGGGAAAGTTATCCCAAGAAGTAAAGGACTGTCTTTATGAGCACATTGATGATCCCAATGAGTATCAACCCTCCCAAACCAAGCAAAAAAATATAGACAATGGGAAGGAATAAGAAACGGTAGAGAAAATCCTCCGTTTGGCTCATATAGCCAGAGGGTAACCCATACTTATCTATTTTAAACTTGCGACCACAGCTTGAACAAGATCCCTCATACCCGCTAAATTCTACCGTTCTATTACACCCCGTACAAACAACCGTAGCCATTTTTACCTCCGTAATGTGAATGTGCAAGTTTATCTTAAAATAAAGTCAACAATTGTCAATATCATCGTAATGGTTCAATACCTTTGCAACGCCTACAAAAAACCGCCCGCTTGGCGATTCTTTGGGTTTATTGAGGTAAAAAATACTAAGAATCTCCCAGCTTCTCTAGGGTCACTATGTTTTTCCTAAAATTGATGGCGAGTGCAAAATTGAGCCGCCGTAGTAATCCAGAACCTATTGCGGGAAATCCTGGGGTTATGAGAACGGTAACTTCCTCGGTTGCTCCCTCAAGAGATGCATACGCTAACGCAGCTTCACTCTGTTCAATTTGATTATTCGCTAAAAGTGTTGGTTGTATATGTGTGGTGACAAGGCCAAGTTCCTTTTTCACTTCAGGGGGAACTTTCAGTTCACCACTAAAACCCGTGTCGAGCATTGCTATGATTTCCTGCACTCCCGATTTCCAACCAACAATCAGCGGCACCACGGGAATACCGTCTCCTCGAAATCCACCCTGAATCATACTTCTACCTTTTGAAGGCCAGCGAGGACCTCAGAAGCAGAAGAGCCAACTTTGACTACATAGAATACCTTCTGGGGGTGCTTTGCCCGAGCGTGCTCAACCGCTTCGCTTGAATTTTCTCCAAGATATACATCTCTACTCTCGATATCAATAGCCAAAAATTTCCCCCTTGATTGAGGTTCATATTCATGCTTCACCTCCTCGTAGATCTGAGAACCTACTTCAGCTATTCTTTGGATATCCGCTTGCTTGATGAGGTCTTCGTCACCCATGTTCTTAGGTGTTTATATCTCCATTAATTCTAGCAGAGGGTAGAAAGAGGCGCTATAGCAGTAATCCACAGGGCACGCATAACTTGGTTTAGCCAAGTTATGTGTGTTATTCCTCGGGGAAGAGACAGGAGGCAGAAGGAGGGTAGAGGTTTTCTTCATTGCCTTGCATGGTTACGTTGACAAGAGCGGGGCATGCTCCTTCGCTCGCGGGCAGGTGGATGCCGTATTTGTTGTTAAGGAAGGCAACATCGGTTCCAGAGATCGCGGCTCCACTTGTAAAGCGAAGTCCCGCGTTTACGCTTTCGCTTAACTCCGTATGGAAAAGCTCAAGCTTTGACTCTTCCACGTAGAGCATGGCTCCGGGCCCGACGTGGGTACCTCCCGGAATCGAGACCTTCGCGCCTCCGTGCTCTACCTTCACGTGTTCTAAAATGGAGCCCGTGCTTTCCGGGAAGAATTGAATCCAGTGCCATTTTGTGGAGCTGGGGACGCGCGTGAAAATAATGGGCTTTTCCTGCGTGCCATTTGCTTCAAGGGCGCCCATTACCGAAAGGACCAGCCGCGTACCCACGCTATTTGAGTATTTCCCGAACTGCACCACAACTCCGGGCTCTATGGCAAGCGTCGCGCCTTCATCCACAGAGAAGCTTTCAATGATGTACGGAAGCTCCTGAAATTTCCAAGTGCGGTCTTCGTTGATTCCGCTTGTCATCACGATTCCATTGAATGTGTTCCCATCCGCGGTGTTCCCTGAAATTTCTGGTTGCGCCCGTCCGCTCAAACGGATTGCTACGTAGTTATCCTGGAACGTATTTCCTTTAATGACCGCTTCCGTTGCCGCAGGGGAATAGATGCCGGCGACCGTACTGCCGGAAAAGAAGTTGTTCTCAATAATCGGGTTTGCCGCCCCCTCTATTTGGATGCCGCTGTTGCTGTCTGTGATAGTAGAGCCCCGAATCGTGGGGTTCCCTCCCGCAACGTAGATTGCAGAAGAAGCGCTGGAGCCGCTTTGGTAGTTCGCCCCGCTCAAAAGAGAGTCCTCAATAAGAGAATCAGAGTTTTCCAGGTAAAGACGATGATTCCTCCCTCCGCTCGTGATTTCCACATTCTTGAACGTCACACTGCTGTCTCGTACCGACACCGAGGTATATCTGGCTGGCCGTCCCTTATGCGCCGCCTGTTCAATGCGCGCAAAATGAAGTTCAGAGCCGGAGCTGGAAGAAGTAAATTTCAGTCCGTCCCAGGAGCCGGGCGTAGCAGTGAGCAGAATGTTTTTTTCTTGCGTTCCTATGGCGAGAAGAGTTCCCGCAACATCAAGCGAGGCGGTACTGCCAAAGTGGATTTCCACGCCCGGTTCAAGCACAAGAATTCCATCTTCGGGCACGTTCATTCCGTACTTTGTTTCATAGGGGCTTGCAAATGTTGGCAAGAGAACCTCTTCTCGTTCTTTAAAGAGCGCTTGGTCAAGGTAGGGCACGGGGGTTATGTCAAAAGATACGCTATTTTGTTTGCCTGGCGTTCCGTTGATGGGGTTTCCTTGTGAGTCCTCTCCGTTTCGCACCACGAGAATGTTCGTTTCCCAGTTCTCTGGGTCGCTTCCAGATTTTTCTGGGTTTATCCGTTCCATAGTGCGTTTCTCCTCGTTGTTTCCCTTTACCCAGCCCTCTTCCATGAGGATGGAATCGAGGAGAACGCCTCCGGCATCAAAGAGTTCCAGGGTTTCTCCGGTGTTCTCCAGGGCCCCCGTGTACGTTAGAGCCGCTTCTTGATTGGAGATGGGGGTGTCGTCTGTGCGTTCTAGCACATAGTATCCTTGGGAGGGAATTGAGCCCGTGAGCTGTACGGAAGGGGTTCCGTCTCTTGCGCGTAGTTCCCATCCCGCAATGCTCATTGTTTCTTCCCGCGAGTTAAACAGCTCAATCCATTCCTCGTTAGGGGAGGCGGCGGTGCCCATCCAAGCCACCTCATTGATAACCACGCTCTTGGCGAGCTCTATTGCAATGGATGTTTCTGTTTCGCTCGAGTTGCCTGCTTTGTCTTTTGCGGTGAGGGAAAAGAGATAAGAGAAGCCGTCCCTTCCCGAGACACTGACGGAAGCGGTGAGAGAATCAAGGGAGAGGGCGCCTGCCGATCCAGCAAGCCAATCTATCCAGGAAATCTCATCCCAATACGAAAGAAAGACCCCGTCTCGTTCCGGGGTTACGGTATACAGAATACTGAATCCATCCAGTCCGCTTGGCGTTACGGTTCCAAGCGGATCATGGGCGCTCCACGAGAGAGTAAAGTCCGTGCTAGTGTGTGTCTTGAGAAGAGCGGCAAAGCTCGCTTCCGGAGGAGTGGTGTCTGAATAAGAGACCTCCATTTCCAGAGACCCTTTGTATTCGTTTTCTTTCTTGGGAGTACCGAGGATGCCCTCTTTTTCCTCCCCTTCATACGTATACCACCAGAGGCCTTCTCCTCGCTCCATAGTGCGTTTTTCCTCATTGGTTCCCGCGGGCCATTCAGGCGCGGCAAATACTTCGTCAACCAGGATGCATTCTTCATTGAATAGGCGGAGGGATTCTTCTGTATTGGAGAGCGCTCCTGTGTAGATTTTATCTGCGTTGGTTTCTGACACGGCAGTATCATCCGTGCGTTCCAAGAGGAAGAACCCGTTTGCGGGGATGTGGTCTTGAGAGCTAAAAACAATCTCGATGTGCTTGTCTTTATCGAGGAGCTGCCAGCCCTCGAGCGTCGCTTCCTCGGCAGATACATTCTTTAGCTCAATCCACTCATCGTTGGAGGAGTTTTTCGTACCCATCCAGGCGATCTCATTGAGGCGAATAGGGGAGTGGAGGGGAGGAGAAAGGTTCTCTTGGGAGCAGATTGTCGGTTCCTCATTGGCTTGCGCCGGTGTTTCCTCCTGTTTTTGTGAAGGGGAAGAAGCCCCCGCTCCAGAGAGGGCATATTTTTTCGGTCCCCAGGAGAGGTCAGGGAACCGTGCCATAACCTCTTTTGTTTCATTGTTCCCCGCGGGCCAGTTGGGGTTTGCGAGCACTCTGTCCTGGAGTACGCAAGTATCATCAAAGAGATAGAGCGCTTCGTCTGTGTTGCGCAGGCCTCCCGTGTAGATAATGTCTGCCTGTATTCCCGGCCTGCTGGAGTCGTCGGTCCGCTCGAGGAGGAACCTCCCACTTGGGGCAACCTGGATGTCTCCGAATAGCACTTGAATGTCTCCGTCTTTATCCAGGAGTTGCCATCCATCTAGATCCACGGAGGAAAATGCGGAGTTTTCGAGTTCCAGCCATTCGTCGTTCGCAGAAACCCCTGTGCCCATCCAGGCAATTTTACTGAAGATAGCGGTGAGTTGTTGCGGATTACTGGTATCATTTGGGGCGCACCAGGAGAACTCGGAAGTCAATGGGTCCTTTTCTTGCTGTGCCTGCTCATTTTCTTGCGGGAGTATTCGCTCGGCTAAAGGTTCTTCCGTTTCTTCTGGCGGCATAGTTTCTTTGGTTGACTCGGCCTCCGCGCCATCTTGTTTTTCTTGGGAAAATAAGAGAGGCGGCAGTATCTCTTCCTCGATTTGTCCCTGTCTTGGTTCTTGTGCTAGAGGAACTGGCGCAGGTTCCTCAAGCGGATTCTCGGCCTTATCCTCGTTAGACAGAGTTTTTAGGAGACCACTTTCCGTTTCAAGGACTACATCCGCAACGGAGGACTGAAAGAGAGAGCCGTACATATCTCCAAAGAACCCACCTATATTTTTTGTTAGGTTTCCCAGTTCTTCTGCTGTTTTTACGCCCATATCTCCTAGCACCCCTAGGATGCGTTGGATATATGCCCACGTATTCTGTATCCTCGCCTTCTGTTTCTCAAGGGGGTAGGGGAGTTCTTCGCTTAGAGCCAGCCGCGGCACCTCGTCTGGGAACTCCACTATTATTTCAGTGTCGGGCGAAGAGATGGTGCGCCACCCAAACCCATACCGTTCAATCTGAGTTTTTATAGTAACTATAAAAGGAGCTAACTCGCCTCGCTGTGGGGAATCTCCTAGAAACCCTATACTTTGTCCCATAGAGCCCTTTGCTTCTGGGTACCCAAGCGTTTCAGAGGAGTAGAAACGAAGTACAACCTCCGCCCGGTCCCCTCCGAGCGACTCGTAGGCCATTGTATATTGAAAGTTGCCTGGGACTTTTCTGCTTTGATAATCATTGTAGGTTGTGTTTATGTTGCCGCTTGCAACCCGAATGTCATTTCCGAACAGCCAATCCAGAGCTTTTTTATTTGCTTCTTCCACGGATTTCTTTTCCAGCTCTTCTAGCAACTCTTTGATAGAAGATTGGGAAAGTTTTGAAATGAACGTTGCCGTTTTTATCACGGCCTCTATGCTTTCCGTGGCAATAAAACCGGGCAGAAAGTCTATGATTAGTTCCCGTGTAGAGCCGCGCAATAGAGAAAGAGCCCCTTGTTCCTGAGCGGTATACGAGAGAATCTTTCCAGTTGGGACAAGAGACGAAACCTTACTCTGCAGAGCACTTAGGATTGAAACACTCTCTTGTTTCGATAAGACAAAATCGCCTGCTTCTTGCGCATTAGCGAGCAAGGGTAGGATTAGAAATAGTAGCAGGCTGTACAGCAGAAAGCGCACAAATGCTTTTGTTCGTGTCCGTGATATTAGTTGAAAGCAATAGAAGAAATCAGCGTATTAAATTGCCTTTCACAGGGAGATTTTCTTTCTGGCATCATCCGTAAACCAATCTCTAGGAGGCTACTTTCAGAAGAGATTATTGCAATATTAGTATTTTCTCCAATTCTCCTAAGTAGCTCTGGATCTTCAGGGGGTTTGTAAGTAGTCCATAAGGCGGATTTGGCACTGATATGCATTAGTTTTTGTTCATAGTCCGCAGTGGAAGTTTCTTCTGGATTTTCTTGTAAATAATGGATT
>JAHIUP010000052.1 GCA_018816925.1 Patescibacteria group bacterium | reverse complement strand
AGGCGCTCTTGAAGGAGGAACTTCCTCCTGGAAAGCGTTCCGAGCTCCAGTACGTGGAGCTTCGTTTCGGCGACCAGGCATACTACCAGTAGCAAGGCGGTAGAGAACTTTGAGCTGAAGTGGTTTTTCCTGAACTATTTTATTTTATGCTATCGCGCATAATAAAATAGTCCCGTACGGCTATAAACTCACGAGCGTAGACTTATAGACACCAAGGCGGTGGCGTGGAGTTTGACAGAGAAGTAGGTTTATGGTAGTGTATTCTCAGCATTACAAGGAGGTGAATAATGAATGTTGATTGGCAGCGAGCGGAAGAGTTCTTTCTAGAGGCAGCCGGGGCTTGCTGGCCGAGCGGAAGGGTTCCTAAACAACCTCCGTCTCCATTATTGCTAGGAGCCAAGGTGTATCTTTATCCATTAGAGGGTCCTACCGAAGACGGCCTTCGGTATGCGGACTGCTTCTGGGTGGGTACGGGAGATAGCTTGGGAGTGAGCTTCGGGTTTACTCTCATCAGCAAAAACGACGTACCAATCTGGAGGATGCAGTACGAGGGATTTTATCCGGAAGGGGTTGGAGATTTCGTTAAGAAAGCTCTTCGGGAGGAGTACGAAGTTCGGCAAGAGTTTCGGGCAGGGCGCGGACCGATTCGTTTTATAGAAGGTGAGTTTCTATATGAGAATCTCCCAAGGCGCTCCAAATTTCTCAAATTCTACACTAGGGAGAAGGTGTTGCCTAATCCCACTTTAATTCCGTCTTCTTACCGTCGGGAGCTTGGACATCATGTAGCACAGGGGGGAGCTCTGGTGTAGCACGAGAATTCCCAAAACAAAGAGAAGCCCTTCGTGCATGACGCTGCGGAGGGCTCTTTCTTTTACTTAACTTCGTTTTGGAGACCAGGCATATTACCAGTAGTTAGGTTATTATGCGCGATCGCTTAAAATAAAACTTTTGTGTAAATACTTCAATACTAGCTAGTATTGAAGTTTTAGGAGGGGTGTTAGACATCGGATGTCTAATATGTTACGGGAGCTTGTATATAAATATGGAGGTGCCGGCCCGCGCGGTCGGCGTTTTGTCGCAAAAAGAGACCTTGACATTTTACAGGTTTTTGCTATAATCTTTGCAGAACCTACCACCTATCTCATAACGTCATAGCAATTCAAAAATGCAGAGAGGAGAAAGAGATGGAGCTTATTGTGTCTTCTAGAACGGTGAACGATGCGGCAATCCAGGTGAGGTGGCGGATCAGCGAAAAGGAGCAGGAACAGCTTACTTATTTGATGAAAGATGAAGAGGCGTTCGTGTTGCTTGTAGCACAACATTTGGAAAGCGGAAAGGAGATGAGGTACCTAATTGCGCTTAAGGAAGCATTTCAGTACGTGATGTTTTCTCGGCCAGGGCAATGGGAATTGCGAGCAGGCGTGGTGACGCAGTCGCCCATCAACACTGGAGGAACTTGGATCGGTGAGTACACGTCAGCGAAGACAATTCTCACAAAAAAATTCCTGCAAAGGGAGAGCGACCATGCTTCTGGGTACCAAGAGAGTACTTACTCCTGGGAGTACTTCATTTCCGCAGACAATTCCATTGAGATGGACGTGCCAATGGAGCTTTTCGCAAAAGAGCCGCCTGCATGGGAAAAGAAATGGGTGACACTGCTCTGGGGTAGTCCTCTTACCGATCAGTGCGACTATCGCAAGAGGAGGATTTTTGCCTATACGGCACAACCCATTCTTCTTGTTTTCGTAGCAGCGGCACTCGCCTTGCTTTTTCTATTTCGTGTCTTTGCTGCGATAGCATGCGTGATTTCCGGTTTCTGGTTTTTGCACTGGAAACATGTGTTTCTGCCATTTTCTTTCCCGTCCGACATATGGAAATGGCAGATTGAGAGAGATGCGAACATCTATGTGTTGGCCTGGCGCAAGTGGAAGCCCCCCGTTACTCTCACGTGGGAAGAACAAGAAGAAAAAGTGCGTGAAGAACAAAAGCAAAGGCACCAGAGAGTGCTGGAAGAAACAGCGCTATTGCTTAACGGTGGTATTTCATTGGGAGACCGTAAGCTTCCTCAAAAGATGCGCATTCGTCTCCTGGTGAATGATCTCAAAGCCAAGGTCTGTCGGCCAATGAGGAGATAGGTGGTTTAAAAAGTGTGCGGTACGGAATCCTTTTCGGGTTCCTGCCGCACACTTTTAGTTTCCGTTCAAGTTGTATAGGAATATGGAGGTGCCGGCACGGGCTGTCGGCGTTTTGTATTTGAGCCAGTCGTAATAGTGGGTGGGACCCGTGTAGTCGGGGGCTGGTTCCGCGAGCCCTCCCATGAGTTCGTTCACAGATATTGCCACCCATCCCTCTTGGGGCGGCTCCTGGGGATTGAGTTTCACGTATTTGTCTCCAAGCCAGTACTCGGGGTTCTCCCCTCCAAAGTAGGCAAGGTGAATCTTCTGAATGTCGTTCTCTTCTACGAACCTTAGAAGTCGGTAAAAGTCCTGGCCCCAGTCGTAGTTGGAGTCCACTGCGATCTTGTAGCCGTTTTCCGTGCCTCCTCCCAGTACATTGTAATAGGAGAGGAAGTGAGGAGTGGTTGAGAGAGCAGGAAGGGCGTACCAGAAAAGCAAAGCAGTAAGGGAAAGGAGAGCTATGCGTTTGTTGAAAGGCAAAGGAATGCGCTCGTATGTTTTCACAAGCCCCAAGGCAACGAGGATATACAGGAAGGGGAATATGGGAAGGAGGTGGCGCACCCCAATATTTAGGTTTCCCTGTATGGCAAACCCAAAGTACAAGAGAACCCAGAGAATCATGGCAAAGAGGACAAAGCGTTCCTTTAGCCAGGATCGGATAGTGATTTTGTGGCGGTGTCTATAAATCTCCGAGCGTGAGTTTATAGACACACGGGGCAGAAACATCCACAAAGCCCCCAGGAGGGCAAGGAGGGCGAGGATATGGAAAGCTAAGGGAAGCTTGGTGAGGTAAAGTATGGGGAAGTACTGCAAGTTGCCTTGGGCTGTTATTTCCCCAGCAAAATACGTGGTGTTGCCAGCCGTACTCCGTTGTCCAGCCATGAGCACTCCTCTCGCGTACTGGGCTAAGGGACGCAGGATGGGTTTGTCAGAGGCCCATACGGTGAGCTTCTCGGGAGCGGTGAATCTTCCTTCCATGAGTACCGCCGCGGTATCTCGTTTTTGGCGTTCCGCGGGGTACTTTGCTACGTGGAACTGGTATAGGGGCCAGAGCACGAAGACCACACCAATGAGTCCTACTGCAGCGCCCTTTGCGGCGTACACGAAGAATGCTTTGAGCCGTCTTTTTTCATACAGAAGGGAGTAGAACAGGATGAGGAAGGCAAAGAAGGGAATGAGGAGCACCAGGGTAAATTTCAGGGACATGGCAATGCCAAAGGCAAGGCCCGCAACCGCCATATTCCGCCAGCTCGGTCCCTGGAGGAATTTCACCCAGGTTACGAGCGCAATGAGGGCGCCGAGGGCCGCCGCTACATCTGTGGTCACGAGTCGTCCGTGCGCCAGCAAAGTAGGGGAGAGTGCGGCAAAGAACAAGGCAAGGAGCCCTGCTTTGGTCCCTGCAAGCTGACGCGCCGTCAGGAACACGAGCAGGAGCAAGAGTAGGAACAGGCCGAGCATGGGTATGCGAGACCAAGAGATGACTTCCCTTGGGTTGTTTCCCGACCCGTACAGGAACTCCGTGCCAAGGTCAAACTGTACCCACCAGGCAGGCGCCTCCTTTTGCTGCCAGTTCTGGCCTTCATCAGGGAAGTTAAGGTCTAGGAACAGGAGGGGGAGGGCGGCGAGGTCTTTGAGGAGAGGAGGGTGTTCGGGATTCACGCGGTAGTCCTGCTGGGTGAGGTAAGAATAACCAGCCGGGATGTGGGCGAGTTCGTCAAAGGTGAGGGCCGTGTCGCGCAAGCTCAAGAATCCGAGTAGGAACGCAGTTCCCAGGAGACCAAGTACCGCAAGGCAAGTTAGTATCTTCATAATTCAAAGAGAAGAAAGCGTTCGTATTCTTTAAGGATTGCCTTGGGGAACCTATTTTGGAATTCTTCTGCGTTCTCCCAGTCCTTGTTCATAAAGAATACGAGGTCTCCTGGCCGAAAAGGAAAAGAGGAGAGTTCTTCCTTTTCCAGGAACCTGGCGTTCTCTCTTCCCGCGGCTGCCTGCACGAACTTCACGGTTTCCGTTGGCAGGTCTCCTTCAGTTTTTGCTACGTAGGCGATTTTTTCTTCGGGGAGCTCGTTGAGGATAGTACCTACATCCACGAATCTTTTTGTAAACGCCCCTTGCACCTCGGGGCGGGAGGCCCAGGAGTTGAAGTATTTATGGAAGGTAGCTCCTGCACTTCCCGCAACCAAGAGAGCGAGGAGCACGAGGGCCGCTGGCCGGCAGAATCGAGAGAGACGCTCCCAAACCAGGCAAGCCCCGAATGCGGCAAGAAGGTATACCGGTGGTATGGCACCTATGACCCGGAGGGCGTGGGGCGCTCCCTCAAAGGTTAGGGCGCCGGGAAGCAGAAGGGCAAAGAACCAAGCGAGGAGGAATCCGTGGAGCGCGAAGGGAAGGAGAACCTCACGGGTTTTTTCCCTCTGAAAAAAGAGCAGCGCCTTGGCTCGGCCAAGTCGCCAGACGCTTGCTCCCAGGCCCACAAGGAATAGGAATCCTACGGGCCAGAAGAGCTGGGGCGCTCCGGCAAAATTGTGCCGCCAGTTCGTGTCTCCCTGGAAGTTGAACATCACGAGGTGCTGGCCCAAACTCTTTGCGAAGGCAAAAATGGGGTTTTCCGTGGAGAACACCGAGACCCCGGTTGCTCGAGAGAAGAAGTACTCGGGGTGCTCCAAGAAATAAAAGGCGAGAGGAAGAGCCGTGAGTAGGCAGGCAACGAGCAAGAGGGCGGTTCCTATAATGTAGCGTTTCCCCCATTTTTGCTGAATGGCAAGAATGAGGCCCATTGCCAGCAGGAACGCCAGGGGAAGGACCGCGACCCGGAAGCTAATATACGTGGAGAACCCCGCTCCAAATAGAAGCCCAGAAAAGAGAAAATCCTGGAGGCGTTTCGTACGCAGGCCCCGGAGCAGAAAAAAGAAGGAGAACACGAGGGCGAGAGGAGTAAGGATGCCTCGGAATCCTATTCTGCTGAAGTTGATATGCCAAAAAGAAACCGCAAGGAAGAATGCGGAAAGTAGGGCCATGCTTCGGGCTAGGGGGAGGCGTTTTCCCAGTCCCTGAAAGAACTCGCGGGAAAGTAGGTATTGACCGAGTACCGTGAGGATGCCGGCCAGCGCGCCGACGAGCTTAAAGGAGAATACGCTCACTCCAAAGAGTACGAAGGAGAACGAAACAAGGGAAAAGAAGAGGCCCTCCCTGCCGTTGTTCTCGGGAAAGAATACCCGATGTTCCCCCGTTGCGGCGATCTCCAGGGCTTGGTTCGCGTTGAGGGCTTCATCGGGGTACAGGCCAGGGGGAATGGAGTCCAATTGCCAGAGACGTAAAAATCCTGCGAGCGCAAGAACAAGAATAAGAAGAAGGAGTAGGAGCGAGGAACGCTTTGATAAAAGAGTTAGAGCCATCTCCGCGCCTTAAAGTATCCGAGCATGCCAAGTACGCCAGCAGCCATAATGCCAATAATAATCCAGAAGTCCCCTCGCAGTCCCACTAAAGGAAGAAAGACGGTGTTCATGCCGAAAAGGGAAGCGATGAGCGTGAGCGGGAACACGATAACAGAGAAGATGGTGAGGGTCATCACGATTTCGTTGGTTTTGTGGTTCAGGAGGGCATTGTTCGTGTCCTCAAGCGCCTGTACGGTTTCCCGATAGGTGAACAGGCGGCTCATGGTTCTTGCCCAGTGGTTCCGGAGGTGGGAGAAGTACGGCGCCAGTTCCTTGTCGAAAAAGGAAACGTGCTGTTCCTTGAGTGAAGTAAGAACGCCCTTCTGGGGCCGCACAATCTTCCAGAAGTCAATGATATCCGCTTTCGCGAGCGAGAGTTCTTTGAGCATCTGTTTCTCCTCTCCATGAAAAATGCGTTCCTCGATAAACGAGAGCTTTTCGTCTATGCGCTGCACTTTCGCTGCGCAGTCCTCCCAGAGCGCGTGCAATATGGTGTAGAGCAGGTATCCAGAGTTCTTTTCTTTGGGGGGTCTCCTTTCATATTCCTCAAAGAGCTTCTCAAGGGGCGCGAGGGAACCCGCATGGGAGCAGATGAGTGTATTCTTGGTAGCCGCCACAGAAAACACCTGCTGGAACGTGCGCTTTTCCGTGCGCTCGTATGCGGGGAAGAAGAGCGTGAGGAAAAGGAGTGAGGGAAATACCTCCACCTTCGTGTTCCAGGAGGGAGATACGAGCTGGTCCACCACGAGGGGGTGAAGGTTGAACTCTTCGGCGAGGTCTTCTCCTTCCTTTCTCGTGGGAGAGGAAAGGTTTATCCAGGTAACGTGTTTTCCTTCGGTTCTTCTTTGCATTCAGACATTGTAGCAGAATTTCCTCCGAGAATCTCCTTAGTATGGCTAAGTTATCCACACCTTGGCCTGGCTAAGGTTTAGCTAAGCTTTGGAGCAGTGGGAGATAAATTAGCAGTCAATGCCCTTGACTGCTAATTTTTATTCCCCTAGAATAGGGAAATGGGCATTACGGACCGCCAGAAGGAGATCCTCGGGGGCGCGGTGGAGGCGTATATTAGGTACGCGGAACCCGTCAGCTCCCAGTTCCTTGAGGACAGCTATGAGCTGGGCGTTAGCCCTGCTACCATTCGCAACGAACTTTTTGAACTAACCTTGCAAGGGTATCTCTCTCAACCCTACGTATCTTCGGGCAGGGTACCTACGGACAAGGGCTACCGGTTCTATGTGGACGAGGTTCTAGAGAGGGGATTGGGGAAACCCGTTGTCCTGGAGGTGAGAAGGGAGGCGGGAGACGATGCGGAATTTGTGTATGGGCTCCTTCAGGAACTCTCCGCTTTCGTTTCCGGACTCGTCCTCGCCTATGTCGGAGAGCGTCAATTCCTGTGGAAGGAGGGATGGGAGCGGGTACTCGGAGAACCCGAGTTCGCGGAGCGCTCTATGATGGACAACTTCCTGCACTTTCTCCGGGACGTGGAGAGCGGTATGGGGGAGGTAAAGATGGAGCAAACCCTTGAGGTGTACATAGGAGGGGAGAACCCGTTTTCAAGGGTGCGGGATTTTAGTATAATGGTGGCTGAGTGCCGACTTCCGGGAAGCAAGAAGAGTATAGTGGCTCTCGTGGGTCCCAAGCGCATGCATTACGAGAAGAATCTGCGGGCGCTCCGTTCCCTTAATTCCATGATATGACTGGAGAGAAAAAGACAGAAGAACTAAAGCGTCTCTTAGAGAAAAGCGAGAAAGAGAAGGAAGAGTACCTGGCGGGATGGCAGCGGGAGCGCGCCGACTTTGCAAACTACAAGCGGGAGGTAAAGGGACAAATGGAAAAAGGCATACAGCGCGCGGCAGAGGAGCTTTTTCACGACTGGTTTCCTATTATAGATAATATGGAGCGGGCAGAATCTTCCGTGCCCGAAGGAACGAAGAAGGATGCGGTGGTGAAGGGATTCTTGCAAATTACGAAACAGCTACGGGAGTTTCTTTCCCGGCATGGAGTAAAAGAGGTGGAGACGGATGGGTTCTTTGACCCTGCAATTCATGAAGCGGTGGGAGAGGAAGAGTTGGAGGGGATAGAACCCGGAACCATTGTTAAGGTAGCGGCAAAGGGATATGAGAGGGAAGGTAAGCTTCTGCGGCCAGCAAAAGTGAAAATAGCTAAATAAAATATGACGCTCGGAATATTGCTCTCACGTCTATTATTAATTCGTATATTCGTAATAATTTTTAGGATATGGCAAAAATATTGGGAATCGATTTAGGCACCACCTTCTCCGCCATGGCGGCGGTGCAGGGAGGGGAGGCAAAGATAATTGAGAATAAGGAGGGGGCGAGGACCACGCCTTCTGTTGCGGCCTTGGCAAAGAACGGAGAGACGCTTGTTGGCGTGCAGGCAAAACGCCAGCAGGTCACAAACCCTCAAAATACTATCTCACAGGTAAAGCGCCTCATGGGAAGGAGGTTTGCGGACCCGGAAGTCCAAAAGGATAAAAAACTTCTTCCTTACGAGATTCGGGAAGGGGAAGATGGTGGAGTAGAGATACGCATGGGGGAGAAGTGGCATAAGCCCCTTGAGATATCCGCCTTCATCCTGCGTAAGTTCAAGCAGGACGCGGAAGAGAAGCTCGGGGAGAAAATTACGGAGGCAATCATTACGGTGCCTGCCTACTTTGACGACAGCCAAAGGAAAGCAACGAAGGCGGCGGGCGAAATTGCGGGCTTGGAGGTGAAGAGGGTTATCAATGAGCCGACGGCGGCGGCCCTCGCTTACGGTTTTGACAAGAAAAAAGACGAACGCATTGTGGTGTACGATTTCGGGGGAGGCACCTTTGACATTTCCATCCTTGAGGTTTCCGCGGACACCATTGAGGTGAAGGCAACCGGTGGGGATTCACACCTTGGGGGAGAGGATTTTGACCAGAAGATTATGGAATGGCTCATAGGAGAATTCCAGAAAGGGGAGGGCATTGACCTAGGGAAAGACCCTCTCGCCCTTCAGCGTCTTAAGGAAGGGGCGGAGAAGGCCAAGATAGAGCTTTCCTCTGCCATGGAGACGGAGATAAACCTACCTTTTATTACCTCGGGAGCGGAAGGTCCAAAGCACCTTGTAGTACGGCTGACCCGCGCCCAGCTGGTGAACATGGTTCAGGAGTACATTGACCGTTCCATGGAACTCGTGCGCAACACGCTCAAGGAGGCGGGCATTGCGGCCAGCGATGTGCAGGAGGTGGTGCTCGTGGGAGGGCAGACGAGGATGCCAGCTATCCAGGATGCGGTAAAAGAGCTCTTTGGCAGAGACCCGAACCGGTCTATTAATCCCGATGAGGTGGTGGCCTTGGGAGCCGCAATCCAGGGAGGCATTCTTCAAGGAGATGTGAGGGATGTGCTCTTGCTGGACGTGACGCCGCTTTCTTTGGGGATTGAGACACTGGGAGGAGTGAGCACGCAGCTTCTGCTTAAGAATACCACGATACCCGCTTCCAAGAGCCAGGTATTCTCCACGGCAGCGGACAATCAGACCTCTGTAGAAGTGCACGTGATGCAGGGGGAGCGCCCCATGGCGGCAGGTAACAAGTCCTTGGGTCGTTTCGTGCTGGAGGGTATTCCTCCCGCCCCACGAGGGATTCCCCAGGTGGAGGTTTCCTTTGACATTGACGCGAACGGCATCCTGAACGTTACCGCGAAGGACAAGGCAACAGGTAAGAGCCAGTCCATTCGTATTGAGGGGAGTACGGGTGTTTCCGCAGAAGAGATTGAACGCATGAAGACGGAGGCAGAGGCCCACGAGGAGGAAGATAAAAAGAAGGCGCAGTTTGTGGAGGCGCGCAATGCCGCGGAGATGCTTCTTTACACGGTAGAGAAGACACTCAAGGAGAACGGGGAGAAGCTTGCGGAAGAGACCCGCAAGGAAGTAGAAGAGAGTGCGGAGGCGTTGAAGCGGGTTATGGACGGTGGTACCATAGAGGAAGTGAAGGAAAAGACAGAAGCGCTTTCCCAGTTGCTTTCAAAGGCGGGCGCGGCAATGTACCAGCAGGGCCAGCAAGAGCAGGGGAGCAGCAGCGGCTCTTCCCAGAGTAAAGACGAAGAAGGCGAGAACAAGAAAGATGAGGATAAGCCATCAGCGTAAATCCGCTATCACGCTGTGTAAATCTGTGTAAGAGATAGCGAACATGAACGATTACTACAAGATTCTCGGTGTTTCCCAACAGGCCTCTGACCAGGATATTAAGAGGGCGTACCGGCGCTTGGCTCATCAGTACCATCCCGACAAGGGAGGCGATGCACAGAAGTTCCAGGAGATAAGCGAGGCCTACCAGGTGCTTTCCGACAAGGAAAAGCGCGCCCAGTACGACAGGTTTGGCAAGACCTTTGAGGGAGGAGTGCCGGGAGGATTCTCCGGTTTTCGATGGGGCTGGGGAAGACCCGGCCAAGAAGGGGACGACGAGGAGTCCTTTGGTTTTGACTTCCAGGACATCGGAGACCTGTTTGAGGATTTCTTTGGAGGGGGGACTCATCCGAAGAATAAGAAGCAGGGAGGAGATATTGAGATGGAACTGGGGATACCTCTGGAGGCAACCTTGGCTCCCGCGCAAGAAGGCATACTCCTTACAAAGTACCTTATGTGTACTCGCTGTCAGGGAGTGGGAGCGGAACCAAATACGAAGGTAAAAGAGTGCTTTGCGTGCAGAGGGACGGGAGAGGTGCAGGAAATACGTAAGAGCGTATTTGGTTCGTTTACCAAGATGTCCACGTGCCCCGAATGCGGGGGAGAAGGATTGAAGCCCGAGCATCTCTGTAATGTGTGCAAGGGAGAGGGGCGGGTGCAGGGAGAGGAGGAATTTAAGGTTTCCGTGCCAGCTGGCGTGGATAGCCACCAGATACTCAAGCTCAAAGAGAAGGGAGACGCGGGAAGGAGGAAGGGACCTTCCGGAGACCTGTACGTGCGTATATTTGTGAAGCCCCACAAGCTCTTTCAGAGAAAGGGAGATAATATATCCATTAAGGTGCCGGTGCTCTTTTCTCAAGTTGCTCTTGGAGAGGAAATAGAGGTGCCTACGCTTGACGGACAAAGCATGAAGATGTCCATTCTCGCGGGTTCCAAGTCAGGAGACGTTCTCAAGGTGCCAGGCAAAGGGATTCCGCACTTCCGCGGCCTGGGCAGGGGGGACATGTTCGTGGAGCTGGAAATCCAAACGCCCAAGAAGCTTACAAAAGAACAGAGAGATCTTCTTGAGGAATTGCGCAAGTTTGGATTGTAGCAAAGCAGTTTATTGAATATACCTACTTGAGCCAACAATTCGCCTTCGGCAGTTTCCCAGGGCAAACCAGGTAAAAGCAAAGCAGTTTGTAAATGTTCCTGCCCTGGAAAACGATCTGCCTTCGGCAGTTTCCCAAGGCAGGCCCTGGGTTTGCATTATTGGCTCACGGTTCCTTCGGAACATCGTTCGCCGCGCAAACCCGGCAAAAGCAAAGCAGTTTGCTTTTGCCCCCATAGCTCAATTGGTAGAGCAATTCCCTTTTAAGGAAGTGGTTGCAGGTTCGAGTCCTGCTGGGGGCACTTATTGACAGATTCGGCGAATTATGGTATGTTGAAAAACTACTTTTCCTCTTAGCTAATTGAGGAACGGTTGGCTAAGAGGAGGAGTAGACCCTCCAAATTTATCTTTTAGGAGGTAATAGTGGGCACTTTGGCAGAGGAGTTGAAGAAGGTGGGTCTTATCTCAGAGGAGCGGTATAATGCGGTAGAAGAGGAACGAAGGTATCTGGTGCATACAGCATCTCAGCAGCAGCTTGCTGGACTCACGAAGAAGTCAGGAAGACCAGCAAACTTTGAGCGACTGGAAACCTGCGGGTCAATTGCCGAGTTCAAAGATACCGCCAGAAGGATTCTTCTCGAACATCCAGAGGAGATGAACTCTATTATTCAGGCCGCTCATCGCTTCAAGGACATGCCAGGAGGCAAGAAGCTCATCTGGCTTATGTATCAAGTGCGAGACCGCCTCGCACAAGCGCCACCGGAAACGCACGCGTAGTTTCTCAAGCGTGCCCTGCGAAAGTCCGGTGGAACGGTGGATTCTCTCCCATAAGAATAGTACTCCCTACAAAATGGAGGAGGCATGAAGGATGACCTAAGAAGTAAGATATGGAGCACCCGTTGCATTGCGCGGGTGCTATTCTTTTCTGTGGTTCTAGGTTCGCCCTATCATGCGATAGGGCGCCATGTCGAATGACATGGCGAGTCCTGCTGGGGGCACTTAAATAGGTTGAAACTTAGTCGGGTTAAGGATAGGCCTGGTAGGCCTATTTTTCTGTGGATAACTAAGCCAGGCTAAGGAGGTGCTAGCCCTTGGGGTGGTGCAAGGGTATTGACAGACCCCTATTTTGTAGTATAATGAGCTTTAGCAGTATTATATAGAGAAGGAAGGAGAAAGATGTTAGTAGGAGTCGTACGTGGGCTAGCCGGAGTGCCTCCGGATCCCGCATCGTATGAGGTTAGCCTTGAGCTTGCCTCGGGGCCACAGCTTATCGTGGTAGTGCAGAGAGGCAATAGGATTTTTTTCGTCCCGCAGGAGGTAGGGGAGATCCTAGAGGAAGAGCTCGGGTCTGAAGGGTATGATTCTTTAATCCGTGAGATTGAAGAGGGGATACTAGGATTTAAATTTTCGTATCCTAGGGAAACGACCCCGTTGTGGGAGTCCCAATGAAGATCTTTGTAGTGGAAGATGAGCCGTCGATACGGCGCTTCTATAGAGAAGCGCTTAAGCCCGAGGGATACGAAGTGGTAGAGGCCTCTACCTT
>JAHIUP010000051.1 GCA_018816925.1 Patescibacteria group bacterium | reverse complement strand
ATGCCAACCGTCCATCTGATGAAACACGTTCATGTGCTTTCGGTCAATCTCATCTTTTCGATACACTTTACCCCAAGACAGCGCCCCTATGGGAAGGCGCTTTTCAATCTTGTTCCGTACCGCCTGTTCTTGGAGCTGGTAATACCACATAACCGTGGTGTGGGTCCTCAAGATTTGGTCTCTGACATAGTAGGTGTCAGACGTGCTTCTCACAGGATGGTCTTTGGGGAAGTTGAACAAGTCAAAACTCACGTCAGCGGGCACAATTTCCGGGGCTTGAACATGGTCAAAATCAGAGAAGCGCGGAATCTTTAAAATGCGCGAAACTAGTTCTGCTATGGGGCTCCCTGGAGTTCTGGAAAGATCTGGCATATTCAAAAACCTGACCAATCTCTTGGCTTCAGGGTCTTCTCTTTGCCCTAAAAGAGCCCTGATTTCCTGCTCTTTTGGGGAGGTAGCTCTAATCTCCATACCTTCTTATTTTACCTCAAAATATGCAGAAATTCAACTCCCCCGCCCTACCCTCCCTGTGGATAACTTGGCTAAACCAAGGCAAGAGCGGCATCTCTAAAAAGAGATAGGCCGCCAACAAGCTGTTGGCGGCCATCTTTCATGAACCTAGAATCTCCTCAACCCAGAATCTCCTGGAGCAGGGCCATGCGGACAAAAAGGTCATTTTTGAGCTGTTGTTGGAAGTAGACAGCTCGTGGGTCCGCATCTACCCACATGGGAATCTCTTCGTTCCTCGGCAGAGGATGCATAATGATCGCATCTCTACCGAGACGTTCCAGCACGGTTTCATCGATACGACAGAACGACTCGCCTTCCTCGGGGTCGTTCCCTGGGAGAGCACGCTCTTTCTGGATGCGCGTCTGGTAGATCACCTGCACCTCTGACGCAACCGTTCTGAGATCTGCGTGCTCGCTCACTGGAACGCTACGCTCTATTGCATACGCAAGGATATCTCGGGGCATTCGCAGAGAAGACGAGGAAACCAAGTAGACCCGTACCCCAGAGAACTTAGAGAGGAGGTACAGTAAAGAGTGTGCCTCTCTACCCCGTGCCAAATCCCCAGACAGCGCAATGGATATACCATTAATCTCCCCTAGGGCTTCCTTCAGTGTGAACGCGTCCAGAAGAGCCTGCGTGGGATGTTCGTTGTTACCATCCCCGCCATTAATGACCGCAGTCCCTGCACGTTTTGCTATGCGTACCGCTATCCCCTCTTCATCGCGTCGCAGAAGAATAACATCTGCTGCCCTATAGGCAATGGCGAGATCGATCACATACTCTACGGGTTCCTCACGGAGTATAGGGAGTTCAATCGTAAAGGAAACCTCTCCGCCCAAATGCTTCATTGCGGCGCGGAAGAACGAGTGAGTCCTACTACTCGGCGCATAGAAGAAGGTAGCCATGGTCTTGCCCACAAGACTTTGTTCCACCTTGTCTAATCCTTGTGCCTTGAGACGTTGAACGTGTGGGAACAGTACCGTCTCGAGCCAATCTGCCGAGAATTGGGTTGCCGAAAGGATGTGCGGAAAACCAGCAAACATCTTTTACCTCCATTTCTATTCCATTGCTATGTTTTGAGAACTACTTCCTTCTCTCTTTTTTTCTCCTACGGGTCAAGCAGCCGCGCCGCGCAAAAGAAGGTGTCTATTACCCGGTGAGTGTTGCAAAACCTCCAATGTCTTACACTTTTAATGCAAAACTTCCACGATTTGAATCGTGGAAGTTTTGCACGAGCCAGGAAAAGATAAGACCGCTGACAGGGTGCCAGCGGCCTCTTGTGGAGTGCTAGACGTTGAACATCTACGCCGCCTACTGCCCGATGTCCTGTCGGGCTTGCTGAGCAAGGAATTCAGCTCCCTTGCCGACTTGTATGTTCACTGGAACACCGTCTCTGCACAATGGGCATTCCTCTGCACCCCAAGAATCCATAGGAATAGTGGTAAGGGATGAGAGCCAAGGAACGTTGCCAAGCTGTTCAGTAGTTACTCCCCCCCGGTTGGACAGAACGCACACGCCCACTACGTCGCCCCGGAGTGCTCTGACTGCATCCACTACCTTCTTTGCCGAGCCGCCCGTGGTTAGGACATCCTCTACCACAAGCACACGTTTTCCAGGGATGAGCCCGTCGTACCCTCGTTTAAATATTAAGGTGTCATTGGGTCCGGGCTCAGCGTACACCGCGAGAACATCGGTTCTCATGAGGGCACAGAGATGATAAGCGACCCACTGGGAAAGAATCACCCCGCCAATGGCTGGCGCTGCCACCACCTGCGTGGCAGTACCAACAGACATAGCCATATTCTTGCAGAGGCGCGAGGTTTCCCTTGTATGGAGGTAGAGCGCGTCTTTGTTGACATATTCTGGCGCGTGCCTATCAGAGGTAAAGACGAAGTGTCCCCGCATGAGCGCCCCGACTTGTTCCAGGATCGAATAAGGATCTTTCTTTATTACCATCTGTTCTCCTTTCTTATACCACGACAGCGAGCGCGGCCTTGATTTCCTCAAGAGTACGCTCTACGGCTTCCCGAGGATTATCTGCCTGAGTAATGGGTCTCCCTACCACAATGCGCCTTGCACCGGCTTTAATTGCGTTGCCAGGTGTCATGATTCGCCGTTGATCATCTCCTGCAACCAGTGTCCATTCGGGCCGAATCCCTGGGGTGTTGGACTCCAAAACTAGTTCCTTCTTTGCCGCTAACATCTCGGCTTCTTGAGGCGAAGAAACAAGGCCACCGATCCCCGCAAGCTGGGCCATCCTGGCAAAACGCAGAACCCCTGCCTTAGTGGAACAAGTAAAGATGGCCTGGCATTCCTCTTCGT
>JAHIUP010000050.1 GCA_018816925.1 Patescibacteria group bacterium | reverse complement strand
TGTAGTGTATCCTATACCACAAAAGATGCTTGTTTGTCAATGGTTTTGACTGGTGGGCCCAGGGAGCGTTTCTGCGAGGGTGAGCCATTCCTTCAAAAAAAGGGTTTCTGCTCTTCTTGCAGGGTCCACTCCGTTCTGTGAGAGCCAACGCCCTACGATTTCCTTTGGCATCGCGAGCCCTTCCGCAAGATTGTTTATGAGTTGTCTGCGAGGATGCGAGAAGCCAGCTTTCACGGCGCGGAAGAATTGTTCCGCGGCTATAAACTCGCGGCCGCGAGTTTTTAGCCGTTTGTGGGGGGTGATTCGAAGAATAGCGGAATCCACCTTGGGCCGAGGCCAAAAAGAGCCCTTGCTCACGTATTCTACGACTTCGGGTTTCCCATAGAATTGCACGGAGAGAGCGAGCATGCTCATGTCGGGAGGGGAGGCCGTAATGCGTTGAGCCACCTCTTTTTGCACCATAACCACCATGACTTTTGGGGGGCACTCTGCCTCCAGAAACATGCGGATTATGGGAGAGGCAGCAGAGTACGGAAGGTTTGCAACAAGCTTGTATTTTTTGTCCTTGCTCGGAGCAAGGAACTCCATCCTTGCTCGGAGCAAGGAGGCGGCCCATTTCAGAATGTCTGCGTGGATAAGCTCCACGTTCGGGTACCCTGCCATGGTTTCTTGAAGAATATCCACCATCTTTCTGTCTTTTTCCACTGCGAGGATGCGTTGGGCGTGGGGAGCGAGCATCTTGGTTAGCGTCCCTATGCCTGGTCCCACCTCAACTACGAGGTCTTGCGGCTGGAGGGAAGCCGCAGTCACCACGCGTTCTCCCGCCTTGGGATTGATAAGAAAATTCTGCCCCAGCTTTTTCTTGGGGACGGCCCCAAATTTCGCGAGAAGCTCCTTGATTGTAGGGAGGGAAGTGAGGTTCATGGTGTGGATTGCGGGCCTTGCCGGTGTCCCTTGCTTCCTGTATACTAAAACAATTAGCACATGGAACCTTCGAAACGTTTTAGAGAGCGCAAGCACCGGCCCTTCTTGTACGGCACAGCCATTGGCGCTCTTTTTTTGTTTGCCTTTTTGGTGTCTTCGGGGGCAGAAGAGCAGAGTCCTGCGGTATTCCCCTTAGCTTCCGCGGGGAGCGTGGGGGAGGCGTGGGCAAGTAGGGTTGCACTGGCCGCTCCCCCCGAAACACTGCTCGTAGGGGGGGTAAGTTTGCAGGCTATGACTCCTCCCCACACCGTAAGCTCTCGGGTTCTTGGCGCGCAGCTCGGCTACCAGGAGGCCCCAGAGCCGGAGGTATCGCGTTATGTGGCGCAGGAAGGAGATACAGTTGCCTCGTTAGCTGAAGAGTTCGGCATTTCCCAGGAAACCATCTGGTCTGTAAATAATCTTACGGGTCCCCTTGCTCCCGGGCAAGAGCTCCTTATGCTTCCCGTGTCCGGGGCCTTGCACCTCGTGCGGCCCTATGACACCTTAAGCGAGATTGCTTCATGGTACGGAGCTGACATGGAGGAGATAACCGACTTCAACGAGCTTGAGTCGCCCCAGCATATCATGGCAGGGGACCTTCTTATTATACCTGGAGGCGCGGCGCCTTCTTCGCTCCCCGTAGGACGTCTTACTCCCCTTGCGAACACTTACTTTATCTATCCCGTTCCGGCCCCCCACCGCATCACGCAGGGCTTGCACCCGTTTAACGCCATTGACTTTAGCAATGGGAAATGCGGAGACCCCATATACGCTGCGGCAGGAGGCACTGTTCAGAGAACTGGATATGATTCTATCGCAGGATACTATGTGCGCGTGCTCCATCCTAACGGCGTGGTGACCTTCTACGGCCATCTCGCGAGCGTCGCCCAGAGAGCGGGCGCCAAGGTATTCCAAGGTCAAATCCTCGGATACATGGGTTATTCAGGGTACACCATTCCTGCGGGGCCAGCGGGCTGCCATCTCCACTTTGAGGTTCGCGGCGCGCGCAATTCCTTCGTGCCCCAGTAGCCAACTTAAGAGCACTTCTTGCAGTTTCTTGCCTCCGGATAGGCCCGGAGGCGGTTTTCGTCTATCTCCTTGCCGCATTCAGCGCACGTTCCGTACGTGCCCTTTTCTATGCATTCGAGGGCTTCCTGCACTTTCTTAAGCTGATTCTCCAAGCTGAACTCTACATGGAGCCGGTTTGTGTATTCTTCCACTTCGTCGGCCGCTCCTTCCATGCCCCCCTCTGGGATACGGGGATATTTCGTGTCCCAATCCCCTGCTACCTTGGGGTCTTTTTTCGCAAAAGAAGCAAGCTCTTGTTCAAGCAGCCCCCTCTTTTCCTCGAGCAACGCTTTACTGGAGTGCAGGGTGTCTTCGTTCATAATTCTGGTGAGAGGAGAGAAAGGAGGCGCTCTCTGTCAAAGTTCCAGGGGCTATCTATGCGACCTGCGGCGGTCGCAATATCTTTGTGTTTAAATATGGATTCGTTCTGGATGCCGTATTGTTCTTTGAGCTTGGCTACGAGAGCCGCAAGCTGTCGGTACTGTTCTTCTGTGGGAGATTCATCCCTTGCGTACACGAGCGCGATGCCGAGAGCCACGGCGTTCACGTCAGTTCTGCCGTCTGGGAGCCGAGCCCAGCCCGCATGAGACGCGTTGTTCTTGTCTAGGACAAGCCGGAACACCTTCCCGTCCCTCCCGATAAGGTAGTGGGGCGTGACGTTGTACTGCTGGTACGCGCCGAGTACGCCCTCCACGCTATAGGGGTCCTGTCCGAAGGCATCGTATGAAGAAAGGAGAACGATGGTATCTATGGTGCGAGGGGAAGGAGGCGCAACGTGGCCCCAGGAAACGAGCCGCTCTTCAATTTCCAATAATAGAGGAGGAGCTTGTTCTTCTTCGAGTCCAGGTTGTTGTTCTTGTTCCTCGGCGGGTTGTTGTTCTTGGGGCGCTTCCTTCTGCGTGAGATACCACCAAGCAAAGAGAGACGCGTTTCCTATGAGGAGCATGGAGATTGCCGCAACAACGATTCGTACGAGTACCTTCTGCGTAGAAGAAGAGGATGCGGGCAATTCCAAACGCGCCATGGGTCCGGAGGGCTGGATTTGCTGGGGCAAAGGAGAAGGAGGGGGTGGAGGGGGAGGGGGAGTGGGAGTGGGAGGAACGGGCCGCTCGGGGCTTGGTATATGGGTAATGCGCTCGCGTTCTTGCTCGGCCGCCTGTCCTCTTGCCTTCGCAAGGTCTTTTTCCATACTGCGAACCTCCTCTCGTTTGAGGAATTCGCGCTTGCCCTGAGCGGAATCGAATGGTTCTTCAGGGTTTGTATTTTCTTTTTGGTCCATACGAGAACGTATGTTATTTTTGATCCTTCGCTTCTTTGAGGGAGAGATTAACCCTGCCCTGCGCGTCAATTT
>JAHIUP010000049.1 GCA_018816925.1 Patescibacteria group bacterium | reverse complement strand
GCGATGTCCGCCTCTGGAATGTTCGTCTCTATCTGGAATTTCGCGGGGGAAATAATAGAAACCAGCACAGTGTTAGCCGCGACAATCTCCCCTATTTTCGCGTCCTGCTGAGTTATGACGCCCGTGAGCGGACTGCGGAGCTTGGTCTTTGCGATTTGCGCCTGGTAGTTCTGTACGCTCGCCTCCGCATTCTTTACTTGGGCCTTTTGAGCCGCAAGCTGTTCAAGAGCAGACCCCGCCTTGAGAAGAACCAATTCTTCTCGCTCCAGGGCAAGGATGGACTTTGCGTCTTGAAACTTCTCTTTCTTGGAGGAAACATCACCGCGCGCGCCTTCAATGGTTGTTCTCGCGTCCGCCATATTTGCCTGCCAGCCGGTAATAGTTGCCTGGGTTATTCTTGTGCTGGGGGTTAGTTCGTTGACCGCAAGGGTGAGCTCATCAAAGAGGAAATCCTTGAGGGTCTTTAGGTTTTTCTCCGCCTCATCCGTGAAGGAGTCAAAATCGCTCTCCATTGTGAGAGACGCGATATGCTTTTCCCACAGAACAAGCATATTTTCTATAAGGAGGCGTTCCCACTCAAGATCGTTTTCTGCCAGGACCGACTTTGGAGAGAACTTTAGCTCCGGGGTATCGCTTGTTGGGTTTGTATACAAAAGATCCACGTTGTTGCGAATGGCGTCGTCCGCGCCCGTATAGGCGTTTTTCAGGGCGTCCAGAAGGTTGTTTTGCGAGGTTGCAAGAGCGATTTGGGCATTCTCCACCCGTACCTCCTGCACCTTGATTTCCTCCGGCCTCGTGCCGCGTTCCAGCTCTGCAAGCTTCGCCCTTTCCGTTTCCAGCGCCGCCTCCTGTCCAAGGAGCTGTGCCTGAAGCTCCGAGCTCTCCAGCTCAACAAGCGTCTGGCCCGCACCCACGCTATCCCCCACCTTCGTATATACGCTCAATACCCTTCCCCCCTTCTCAAAGGCAAGTTCCACGTTTTGGGCGGGGTGCACTCTCCCCGTAATGCTCACCTGCTGTACGAGATTGCTTCTTTCCGCGACAACGAAATCATAGAGAGGATTCCCCGCTCCGTTAAGTAATGCGTACCCTCCTAGGACTCCTCCAGCAAGAAGAAGCAGAGGGATGAGAACGATTGGTTTTTTGATAAATGTCTTCATACTCTTTGGCAGGTCTAGGTTACCATGAATCGTTTATCCCGACCAGTAATAACTTGTAAAAAGAATCGTATAGAGCGCAAACAGCAAAAGCGACACGAATATCCATCCGTACCGAACAAGGTCATGAGTTTTCATTAAGAGCGCTCCCAAAATGAATATGGGAAACAGTACCAGGATATACCTACCAACGCTCATCAAGGTGCCCGTGCCTATGGCAACCGCAAGGGTGGCAAGCATATAAAGGCCATAGGAGACGCGGAGGCGGCGAAAGACAAACCAGGTGGCCGCAAGGGCAAACACCGCGAACAACACATCTAAAAGAAAGTTCGCGAGCGCAGGATGAGAGAGAAAAACAAAGTGGTCTTGATTTAAGGTAAATGCTCTTCCCCACGTTTTCTCAACCCTTAAGAAGAGGAATGGGTCCCCAAATCTAAACCAATGAAATAGGAAAAAGCTTAGGGTGGCAGTCGGAATGGCGGCCAGAGCAAGTGTGCGCCTCTGGAACAGCGTCCTTGCGCTTAACCCGTGCCGTTTGTAATACTCCCAGGCAAAGGGAACAATTAAGAGAATGCCCGTTACTCTTGTAAGGGCGGCTAACGCGCCAAAAACGCCTGCCATTCCGTATTTGCCTTTGAACACATAGTACAGAGAAGCAATAGAGAGAAAGAGGAATAATGATTCAGTGTATACTGCGTTGAGAAAGAATGCCGTGGGAAAGATGAGCAAAAGTAAAACAGGAAGATAGGGGTCTATCTGCGGGTGGAATTCCCTAATGAGTCGGAAGAGATAAAGCAGAGCAAGAAACAGAGAGAGGGCGCTAATAACCCACCCAGCCAGAACCAGGTTTCCGCCCATTGCGAAAGAGAGCGTCTTCATTAAGAAAGGGTATAGGGGGAAGAACACAATATTTGAGAGTTCCCCTTGCCCTTTATATGAATACCCATTTTCCGCGATATCCAGATACCAAAACGAGTCCCACTTGGCATGGAGCTGAATGGGGTTCCATGTCTGCTCTTGCTGTGTGTCTTCTGGGTTTATCCAGGTGTAGGCGGTATCCGGAACGAGGTTCAAGCGGTTCGCGCCGATCAGCGCGAACAGATTTACAACAATAAACCAACCAAGGAAGAGGAAAAACAGCTTTTTCATAATTCCCTTACCCTAGCAAAAAATCTTGTCCCTTGCGACCCCCGCGATTAAACACGAATTAAAAACCGCCTGGGCTAGACGGCTCTCTTGCGGCCTGATTCGTCTCGGTTAGATGCTCAAAATGGCTGCCCAGATGGGACGACCTGCCCGCAATGCTACGCATAGCGTTGTAGGCGGGTTTTCGAATATTTAGTTGAGATAAACGAACTCCCCTGATTCCACTCTGTTGAGTGAGCTTTTTCAGGGGAGTCTATTTGGCCCTTTGCGGGCCTTTGCTCATGGCTCTTCTCTTAATACTTCACGCTACGGGTTGTTCAACTGGTCTTCGCTCTCTCAGATTACTCCCCCAAGGCCAAGTGTAGGGCGGGTAACTTCTTTCCTTCCCCTTTTCACAAAACCTGTTAAGGTGTTCTTCGAGGCGCAGGTTCGCTTCAACCCGAAGCGCTTGCAAGGCGCCGTCGGCCAACCCGAAAGGCATTCTACATTCAGGGCACCGGAAAAGCATGCTCGGCTCCGGCTGCCAGAGGACCCCAATTGGTTTTTCTGTCCCCTCTTGATAAGCTTCATCCTTCATTGACACCGTGAGGTCGGTAGCCTCTACTGCCCCTGGGCAAGCACTATCTGGGCAAGCTATCTGAAAGCTTGCCCGTACCGACGGGTGATCCCAGTCATCTACTCGGAGAGGATCATATACAGAAAATTGAAGTCCAGTAATCCGCTGTGGCATCTTTCGCCTCCTATATTGTAGTGGAACTACCTCAGAAGTCAGAATTTGACTTCTGGTACTAATACAAGTGTACTACTGGCAGATGGATTCGTCAATAGCATGGGTCTTAAGGGGGGTTTGGAGCTTTTTTAGGGATTTAGGGATAGCCCCCTCACCCGTCTCGGTCGGGGTGTTTCTAGACGGTTTTAAAGTCTGAGATTATATCCCCCGCTTTCGATTATCTTCTTAGGATTGGCATATATTTTTCTCTCAATTGTTCTTCAGCGAGTATTCCTTAAATGAGTATGGATGTCTACGATTGGATAATCAAAATACATGCTTTTTCATTCTACCAAAAAACCGCCCTTCGGTAAACTCAGGCCCTTCGGCCTATTTGGGGATTTCTTTGAGGAATAGTTCTCCCAAAAACTTCATATCCTCATTTTTGTAGAGAGATACGGCAAAAACATTTGGAGTAATGTTCTTGAATTTTTCTTTAGCTACCTGCACATCTGAATCATTTCTAAGGTCTGTTTTAGTAAGTACAATAATTTCCTTTTTCCCAAGAAGCGCCGGGTCGTACTCTTCAATTTCTTTTCTCACTGTGCGGTAGGCCTTGAGTATGTCGTTGTTCTCTAAGGAAATTACGTGCACGAGCATTTTTGTTCTCTTGATATGGCGTAAAAATTTGTGGCCTAACCCTTTCCCTTCGGCAGCGCCCTCTACGAGGCCTGGAATGTCGGCAATAATATAACCATAAAGTTCTCCCAAACCTGGTTCGAGTGTGGTAAAGGGATAATCTCCAATTTTTCCCTGGGCCGCGGTAAGCTCATTGAGCAAACTTGTTTTGCCCGCATTAGGCAATCCTATAAGGCCGATGTGAGCTATGAGCTCTACTTCAACAAAAAAGATGGCTGTTTGTCCTGGTTTTCCAGGCGTGGCCTGGTCTGGCGAGCGATTTCTTGAGCTTTGAAACGATTTATTTCCTCTCCCGCCAAATCCGCCAGAAAGCAAAAGTATCCGCTCCCCTTCTTCATTTAGGGTAAACTTCTCGCCAGTTTTTGTGTTGGTAATGAGAGACCCCACGGGCAGCAAAAGTTCGAGATCTTTTCCATTGGCTCCTTTCAAGTCCTTTGCTTGCCCATCTTGTCCATTTTCAGCTCCAAACTCTTTTTTTGTACGATAACGGGAAAGCAAGTGAACATCGCGCAAGGTCTTTGCGTATACATTTCCACCTCGCCCGCCGTTTCCGCCCGAGGGACCTCCGAGCTCTGTTTCTCTGGTGTGCAGCCAACGCACAACACCGTCTCCCCCGTCGCCCGCCTTCACTTTAATTTCTATTTCGTCAATAAAAGCCATAAGCCCACTCTACTTCTTTGATGCATTCAGAGCAACCAAAAACCGCCCTTCGGTAAACTCAGGCCCTTCGGCTCATTCGAGCCTGAGGCTCTCAGAGCCGAATGGCCTCCTTGGCGATTCTTACTCCGTACATGGCTTGCTATTCTGCGGGGGTTTTGTTTAAAATAAATGCTCAACAATTATCCTTACGGCGAAAAAGATAAAAAAGAGCGAGCCAAAGACCATCATCACATTAGTAAACACTCCTGGCCTTAAAGGTTTTGGCAGACGCGTGTTGTTCATGTAAATAAGGAGAGGAGTATATATGGCCATAGTCAGCCCGCCCAGCACTGCCGAGATTACCAACAAAGTAAGGGGCGGGTGAAGCGGGAGCAATGCGGCTCCAACAATAACAATCGTAGTAACAATAATATAATAAAAGTGACTAATGGAAACATTCTCAAATGGGGATAAGCATTTTTTAAATGGGCCGATTCGTGAGTTGGTATAGAGAATATCACCTACCATTCTTGCTAAAGCATCAATAACCACCCACATTACCGAAAAAAGCATTAAAAATGCCATTGCCAGAAAAAGCTTGAATCCCAAAACTCCCCAATGCTCTCCAAAAATATGCGCTTGAGTAACGACAATGTTCAATCCTTCCGGTACCAGGCCCAGAGGAGTTAAAACAAAATAAGCGTTCACACTTAGCAAGAACAGAGTAGTAAACCCCAAGAGCCAAAAAATAATACCTTGATCAATTCTTACGTATCTCATCCATCCCTTCCATCTGTTAAGATTTTGAGGCGTTGTATCAAATGTGTATCCGTGAGCGGGCACTGCTTCGGGCTTGCCCGTGATTGGGTTTACTATTCGGCCGATATATTTACCCATACCCGCCTGCTTGTCGCGGTACCAAAGAGAAACGCATAAATTAAGCATGCCTCCCGCGCCTGCAAATACAACCGCCCCAAGAAGAATATTAATATCAATGCCTGTGGGTATCCTGCCGAAATTAACGACTCCTGCAAGAGCTTCTTTCACATTTAAAAGGTTAAGATTAAAAAAGCTGATAGTAACAAGCATTAGAAAAAAAGCAGGCACCGTAACCATGAGCGATTTCTCAAGCATTGAGTAAACTACTCGTCCGCTGAAAGTAAGAACAAGCACCATGGCAAGCGCCGCCCACGACCACATTAAATGACCGCCAAAACCAAACAGCTCTTTAAGTATGGTGCCGATGGCGCTTGCCCAGCCAGGCCAAATATAAAGCAAGACAGCGGAAACAAGCCAAAAGGCCGCCAGCCATTTAATCACTCGCGCCGAGGCAGTAAAAAAACTTTCACCCGTTGCCAGGGCATGCCTTGCCACCTCCTGGTTGATAAAATATTGAAAAGTAATTCCCAAAAGCGCTAGCCACAAAAGTCCCAAACCATACTTAGTGATAATATGAGGCCAAAGAATAAGTTCACCGGTTCCGATGGCCAGCCCAACCGCTATTAACCCAACCCCAAGAGCGTTTTTCCATGGAGGAGGAGCGGGCAAATCGCGTCTTTCAAGAGGCGGATACGATTGTTCCCTATGCATGATGATATTTTAGCATGAAAAACTTCCAGCAGAAATAGAATTCTTGAGGAAGTCGTGCGTTCAGAAGAAAAAAAGAAAGCCGCCTGGACAAGGCGGTTCTCTTGGTGGCTGGTAGCACTGGACGAAGTTAGAACTTATTGCTCGTAGAAATAAGGGGCGAGATCTGCTTCTGGGATATAACGAGAGGATTGGCGCAAGATGGCGCGTAGGGTTCCTCTGTCAAGCTCTTTATGAAGGGGTATCGTAAGAATCTGCCCGGTGCCATCTTTCACTTGTCTCCTTAACTTAACATGGCTCCCCTTTTGGGAAGCCACCACAAAACCAAACTTTTCTAAGATTTTAACGACTTCAGGCCCAGCAAGGACCTTAAGCTTTGGCATAGTCAGAGTCCAGCTCGAAGTTCACTAAAGCAGAGGGCTGGGGCGCGAACCCGAGATCGGCAGGGTTCTCTCCTTCCAAATGCAGTGCGAGGGCCTCTTTTAAATTGTTCACAACTTCATCAAGGGTAGCGCCTTGAGTAACAATAGGGAGATTAATTCCTTCCCCCACGTAGGCATTCTCGCCCTTATACACCTGAAATTGAATGATATGCTTCATAATTTCACTATAAGCTTAGACGATATCATAGTCAATGGCTGGGGGCACTGGAAGAAGTTAGAACCTCTGCTATTTTCCATTAGAGCCCTACCTTAGCCCAGGGAAAACTAGGCAGAATCTAGGTTAGGCCTGCCTCGTCTATTTGTAGGTGTTGCCTCGCCAATCAATTTCCTCAATAAAAACAACCGAGTCCTCAAAATCAAACTCGGCTATAATACGGATTCTGCCGGTGCGGACTCGGTAGAAATCGGCCCACTTGCCTTTCAGCTTCTTAATGTTCACGTTAACATCTTCTCCTTGAAAGAAGCGGATTGCTCGCGCCACAATCTCACGTACCTCATCAATGGTGAGTTCGTTCTTTGAGAGGAATTTCTCGGCGTCCTTGGAGGTCTCTATCCTCCAGCTCATACCGCGATGGGATAGCTTTTCCTTCTCTTACGAGAAGGCGTACCATAGCGTTTTTCAATATCCTTCTGTTCCTTGTCGGACACCTCGGGCAAGGCCAAAGCCCGAAGCTTCATAAGCTCGGTTTCCAGCACCTCCCGTACGCCTTCCTTAATGAGGCCCTTGAGCTTTTTTTCGGAAAGGGTGGTAGTCATAACTATATGATATTCAAAACTTGCAAACGCGTCAATTATTTGCTGGGGCTACTGGACGAAGTTAGAACCTCTGCAATTCTAAATACTAATAGGTCTTGGAGGTTCTCCGTCTAATATCATAAACATAAACCAGCCGTTTGGACTGGTACACTTCATAGAACACTCGATATGCCCCCACTCGTCTGCGCCAAGTATCTTTCTCCCCCTCCATCTTTTCAATGTCTCCAGAATAGGGGCTTACTGCAAACTGCTCTACTGCAGAGAGTATTTGTTCTGCGTCTCTCTTGGGAAAGCGGCGCAAGCGCTTCTTTGCCGCATTAGCTACGAGAACCTCCCAATTCATGTCTCAGTCGAGAAAGTTCAGTATAATCCCTTTTTGAGAGGTTTTTTCTGCCCTGTTGGAGCGCCTCTTTTTCTGCTTTTGTGGGACGGTACGTCCTTTGGGATTTTATACGTTTTTGCCAAGCCAAAAACTCTCGGTAGACCCCTTGAGGAACCGCTATCAGATTCTTTTCTGTCTGCTTGAGTGCCTTGGGAAGAGTAATAGTTGTCATAGTTCTATCCTAAGCTATACATATGGATCCGTCAATTTGCTTGCTACTTCGTTCGGTCTAGGGCATGGGTCTTAAGGGGGGGGTTGGAGCTTTTTTAGGGATTTAGGGCCTTTTTCAGGGTGTCTCACTGACTCGTCTCGGTTGGGTCTATTTTAGCACAAATGAGACACTAGATAAGGGGGTTTTGGACTATCTCATTTTGTAAACGAAAAGGCGGGG
>JAHIUP010000007.1 GCA_018816925.1 Patescibacteria group bacterium | reverse complement strand
GCAATTAGAAAAGCTACCTGCTTCCAAAAAGATTCTTGCCTCTTTAGAGAAAGACGGCCTCCTTAAAAAGAAAAGAAACTCCTACGCCCTATAATGAGTTTAGATTAAGCGGAATAGGGTTTTGGCATTTGCTGTTGTAGCAGAAGCAACCTCTTCTACCGAGATGCCTTTGATGCGCGCTATCTCTTCTGCGACATATTTCACAAACAAGGGTTCGTTGCGCATAGTAGGGTCTGTCCCTACTATTGCTTGGGGAGGAGTCAGGTAGGGAGAGTCCGTTTCCAAGAGAATACGCTCCAATGGAATAGAGGATATCACTTCCGCGGGCTCGGGAAGGGCTAGCACCTCCTTGAAGATGAGCCCGTTGAATCCAATATATAAACCCATCTCCAGGAACTTCTGCGCCTGTTCCGCGCTTCCCGTATAGGAATGAAGCACCCCACGGAGCTTGGCCGTTTGCAGTTTTGCGGTAGGGGCTTCCAAAACCTCCAAAAGGTTTTCGTGCGCCGCCCTGCAGTGCAAGATAATAGGAAGGTCAAACTCCAAGGCAAGCTCAATCTGCTCTCGGAGCACGTTCTTCTGGGTAATCTTCTCCTTCTCTCTGGCCTCCTTGTTCTTGGGAAGCCGGTAGTAGTCAAGGCCCACCTCTCCAATGGCTACCACCTTGCGATTCTGGAAAAACCTCTGCCCGTCTTTGGAAGCGTACAGAAGAGAGCGGTAGGATTTAAGATCAAACTTCTCTTCCTTGGTGGTAAAACTAGTTCCACCCTGCGTCTCCATAACATCCACCTCGCGCTTCTCCCCCGTATGAACGGGGTGTAGGCCTATGGCCGCATACACTCCTTTCTCGTAATTGCCCGCAATCTCCACTGCCTTTTTGGAGGTGGAATACTGGGAGCCCGGCATAATAACCCAGGTGTCGTCTGCAAGCGCCCTCTGGAGCACCTCGTCTGCGTCCTCTCGAAACGCATTGAAGTTCACGTGTCCGTGCGTATCAATCAACATGCCTTAATTGTACCAAAAAAGAGGAAGACCCGCATATATGAATACCCCCTATCCCCTCAAATTGCTCTCCAGAATCATACCCATAATCTTCGGGCATAAGCCAGTCGCAAGACGGGCTCCCCAGTCAAACTCCAGAATCAGGGGATGGCCCACTGGTCTTTGGGATACCGGGAGAGCTGCTCGGAACCATTCTCGGTTATGAGAAAGTCATCTTCCAGGCGGATTCCTCCAATCTCGGGATAATAGAGGCCCGGCTCCACGGTTACCGTATTCCCTGGCGCGAGCACATCTTGTGAGGAAGCACCAAGGTGAGGCAACTCATGCACTTCCAAGCCAATGCCGTGGCCGGCAGAATGCACGAATCCCTTCTCTCCCGCCTCATACCCTGCTTCCAGCAGCGCCTGCGCGCATGCAACATGGACTTCGCTCGCCTTGGCTCCCGGCTTCAAAACGGCAATGCCCACCTCCTGGGACCTAAGCACCGCCTCATACATTTTCTGGAGTTCTTCCGAGGGCTCCCCCTTCACGAACGTCCTTGTGAGGTCAGCTACGTACCCTGACTCCCTGTCGCGAGGATAGATGTCACAGATAATGGGCTGGTTTGGAAGAAGGAATCCGCTTCCCTCATGATGCGGAATCGCGGTCTGCGTACCAGAAGAAATAATAATGCCATCCTCGTTGAACAATCCCTGTTGAAGAAAAAGCATGTGCACCGCGTTCTTAAGAAACTCGCTCGTCAATCCCTCTCCGCAATACATGATACGCTCCACCTCGATTGTGGAATTCTTGAGAATCTCCTCTATAAGGAAGAACGCCTGCTCGATCTTTCCTACCACAGACCGGATTGCCGCAATCTCTTCTGGTGTCTTCCTTGCTCGTTCGGGAAAGAAAGGGTCTTTTACAAGAAGCTCCACTCCCTTCTCTCGCAGGAAATCTGCCACGGGGAGCGGGAAACGAAAAGGAACCTCAAGCCGCTCTCCTTTCACTCCGTACCGCTCGAGCAAAAGAAGGGCAAGGAGATTGACGGGGCTCACATCCACTTCCCCGCTCCTTACTTCTTCAAGCAAGGGATTCAGTAGGACCCCCTCAAGGTCGGGATTCTTATTCTGTTCTTGAAATACGCCCAACTCCCTATTGTCAAGAAACACATAGCTCTTCCCTCCCGTGTTGAGAAAAAAGAATGGATCTACAATATCTATTTTCACCGCGTAGAACAGATCCCTGTTCTTTGTGCTGTCGTAAATGAGTTTTGCCATAATCCTTCCTCTCTGCCTTAGTCCGACTAAATTTCCACGCGGGGGAACAGGGACTCTCTCTTTCCCTCTCTCAACTGCCGCTCAATCTTCCTTGAGGCCTCGGGGAGAAATGGCTTGAGAAGCTCCCCAATGCGGGATAAGGCAAACACTAAGTCCCCAAGGACTTCTTGCTTCCTCTCTGGTTGCTCCCACGGACGGTTTTCTTCAATGTACCGGTCGCAGAACTGAATTGCCTCCCATATTCTTTCCAGGGCAGAGCTGAACTGGAACCCTCCCACAAGAGAATCCGTTTCCTCTTCCTTTTGCGAGAAAAGATCGGTAAATGCCGTATTGCGAAATGCTGAAGGCGTCTTCTCCTTTATCTTTTCTGCCATCTTTAGCACCCGGGCCACCAAGTTCCCCAGGCCTCCCGCAAGGTCAGCGTTGTACCTCGCCACGAACTTCTCCAAGGAAAAATCCCCGTCTTCTGTGGGAGGAATCTCGCGCAAAAGGAAATAGCGCACCGCGTCCGCTCCATATTTCTCCACCAGTTCCAAGGGGTCTACAACGTTGCCTACGGACTTGGACATCTTTTTACCATCTATCGTCACGTACCCGTGCACAAAAATCGTCTTTGGCAAGGGAAGTCCCGCAGACAAGAGAAAGGCGGGCCAGTACACGGCGTGGAAACGAATAATGCTCTTCCCAATAACGTGCACGTCCGCCGGCCACCACTTCTTATATTGCTTTTCATCAAAGCCGAATCCAATGCCCGATTGATAGATATTCAACGCATCAAACCACACATATATTCTTTGGCTGTCGTCTCCGGGAACAGGAACTCCCCAGTTCTTCGCCCTCTCGTTGGAACGGGAAATACTAATATCCTGCAAGGGCTGTTTGAGAAACGACAGCACCTCGTTCTTCCTTGTTGCAGGAATGATTCGGAACTCATCTTTTTCTATGAGTTCTCGAATCTTGTCTTGGTACTTGGAAAGCTTAAAGAAATAATTCTCCTCTGCCACTTTCTCGAGCTTCTTACCCGGATGCTCCCTACATTCCAGGTTTTCGGTCAACTCTGATGGAACGTAGAATGCCTCGCACCCCACGCAGTACAACCCTTCATACACTGCCTTATAGATGTCTCCCGCCTTGCCGCAAAGCTCCCATAACTTCTGGCTTGAGGCGTGATGCTTGGGGTCGCTTCCTTTCTGAAAAACGTTGAACTGAACGTTCAGCTTTTGGGCCAAGTCGGCGAAAAGCCCTGCGTTCCCATCTACGAACTGCTGAACGGGAACTCCCGCCAGCTCGGCCGCCTGCACATTTTTCAAGGCGTTCTCGTCGCTTCCAGACAACAACAGCACCTCCTCACCTTTCTGGCGATGGTACCTTGCTATGGTATCTGCCTGCACAAACTCCAACGCATGACCAATGTGGCCGGGTGCATTAACATATGGTATTGCCGTTGTAATGTAGAACTTCGCCATGATGTTCTTGTAGCACGCCGCTCGAGTTTTTAAAAGGAGCCGCTTTAGAGGCCGGCGTGTTTCTGTTTAAACCTGAAAGCCGCCACCGCGAACTCCCCTCGAACCTTATCCTGCTCCAATCGTCCAGGGACTTCTCCAATCCTCCCCCGATACACCGTCTCAAATACTTTTGTCAGCTCCCTCCCAACCACGACCTCCAGGCCGGCGTCGAGCTCCTCCAGCTCCTTGAGTGTTCGGATAATGCGATGGGGCGATTCGTAAAAGATGACAGGGCGATTAGAAGAAACAATCTCCTCAAAGAACCGCTTTCGTTTTCTCTTTGCGGGAGGAAACCCGAGAAATAGGAACTCGTTCATTGGGAATCCCGAAATGCTCGCGAGCGCAGTAAGGGCGCACGGCCCTGGCACCGGAACAATTCCTATTTTACGCGATAGCTTAGAATAAACTTCACCTTCCGTTGCATCCTCTTGAGAAAGAATGTACGCGATGAGCTCGTTGCCAGGGTCTGAAATACCGGGAGTTCCCGAGTCCGTCACCAAGGCAAGATTCTTCCCTTCACACAAGAGGCCGAGTATCTCTTCTTTTTTCTGTTCCCTTGACTGCTGATGATAGCTCATGAGCTTTGTCGCTATGTCGTACCTGGCAAAAAGCTTTCTCGTGACCCTCGTATCCTCCGCCAAAACAAAATCCGCCTCCTTTAGGATGCGGAGCGCTCTCAAGGTCATATCCTCAAGATTCCCTATTGGGGTCGCCACGACGTATAAGGTTCCCATGCTCGTATTACAGGACCACGGGTGCCTCTTCTTTCCTCTTCTTTAGGAAATCCCGGAGGAATTCAAAGAGGATGCCAAACAGCGGAATTGCGAGAATGGCTCCCATAACCCCCCACAGCTCCCCTCCCACTGCCAGAGAAATAAGCACAAGCACGGGAGGCACGCCCATGAAACGCTTGGAAAGCAAGGGGGTGAGAATATTCCCTTCGATTTGCTGAATGAGCACGAACGCCAGCACCACAAAAATTGCCTTGAGGAAAGAATCCAAGGCCACAATCATGGCAATGAGCAACCCCATAACGAGCGGCCCCACAATAGGAATGAAGTTCGTAAAGAAAGAAAGTACGCCCAAAGACAATGGGTACTGCACCTCAAAGAGCGCCAAAGACAAATAAGTTGCCGCCCCAACAAACAAGGAACTAATAACTCTTGAGAGGAACCACCCAGAGACCTTCTGTTGGGAGCGTGCCCAAAGATCCAAGGCAAAGGCCTCATACTTCTTGGGAAACAAAAGCCCTATGGAACGTTCCATGGAGCGCTCCTCCACGGAAAGAAATACTGCAATTGTGATAACGAACAACGTGGAAAATATGCCCCCGAACACTACCGCGAGCGCGCTCAGGATATTCGTAGACATACGCTGGACATCTCCCAAGAGAGTATCCACGAGCGCCTGGGAATCAGCGAAAGCGGCCACTCCCAAGCCCCGAAGGGTAGGAGAAAGCACTTCAAAGTACTCGGGGAAAGACCCCACGAATCTCTGCACCTCGTTCACGAAAAATGGAGCTGTGGCGTACAGGGCAAGAGCCATGAGCCCGAAGATCGCAAGATACACGCCGACGGCCGCCAAGGGACGAGGAATGTGCGCCCGCTGGAGCCGATCAATCACGGGGTCAAAGAGTACGGATATAATAATCCCGAAGAGCACCAAGATAAGAATGTCCTTCACAAGAAACAGGACGTACAAAACAAGGGAGGCAACCGCCAGCTTCACAATGGTACTCCAGGAAATGTCTAAGATACGCTCGTTCATCTCTTCATATCTTCATGAGTTTCTCGAACCTCTCTTTGTCCCGGTAGGGGCCAAGCACTACAAGATTCAGCTTGGGTCGGGAAAAAATATCTTGCGCAGCTTTCTGCACATCCCCTCCCTTCACTTTCTCTATCCTAGCATACATTTCTTCAGGGGAGGATATCTTTCCTTCCAGCATCTCCTGCATAAGAAAAAACTCTGCCTTGGCCTCGGAGGCCTCCAGGGCAAGGGCGAACTGTCCCTTCATCTGGCTCTTTGCTTTTTCCAGTTCTTCTTTCCCCGCGCCCTTCTCTGAAATAGCCCTGTATTCTTTGAGGACTGCGCGCAGGGCGCTTCCCACGAGCTCGTTGCGCACCCCCGCGGCCGTGGCAACGGAACCCGTTTCAGGGTCAGAATCGCTTTCCGTATGCACGTAGTAGGCAAGCCCGAGTTCGTCGCGCAGCTTCAGAAACAGCCGAGAACTCATGCCTCCTCCAAGCACAAGGGCAAGTAATTTTGAGGCATACCTGCGTGGATCGGAAAGCGCATACCCCCTTCCTCCCACCACAAAATGGGTCTGGTCGGTCTTCCGGTACTCGAGAAGCACCGCGGGCGCCCCCTGCCCTTCTTTCAAGGCCTTCTTTTTAAGGGGAGTACCCTGGGGGATTTCCCGAAAGGCCTCCTGGATTTTGCCTATCACCTCCTTCTCCCGTATCTTCCCTGCCACGCACACTATGGTGTTGGAAGCCACATATTGCTTCTCTCTGTAGGAAAGCAGGTCTTCCCGCGTAAGCCCAAGTACGCTTTCTTTGGTGCCCGCGATATCCCAGCCGGCCGGCTGGTCTCCGTAGAGAAGTTGTGGCCAAAGCTCACTTACATGACGCATTGGATTATCCCTATCCATGTTAATCTCCTCTATCACCACGCCCTTTTCTTTCATCATCTCCTTTTCGGCAAGCACGGAGTAAAGGAAAATATCTGCCACCCAGTCAATGGCAAGGGACACGTGAGATGCGTCCACCTTCGCGAAGTAGCCGGTCCAGTCCTCTGCGGTGAAGGCGTTATTCACGCCTCCCACGGACTCCACTACCTCTACAACCTCTCGGGGAGTGGGACGCTTCTTTGTTCCCTTAAAGAGCATATGCTCCAAAAAATGGGAGATGCCGTTTGTGCGTTTCGTCTCGTACTTAGAACCCGTTCCCACGAGCACAAAAACTACTGCCGCTTGCGTGCCCCGGTGCGGTATGGTGAGGATACGAAGGCCGTTCTTGAGAACGGTCTTCTTACATTTGGAGTTTTCTGCTGATGACATCTCCTAATTGCGCAATAGCTATACGTTCCTGCTTCATGGTGTCGCGGTCTCTGAAAATAAAATTGCCTCTTTATTTATGGAAAAGATGCTGGAAGAATTCCTCTGGACTTACATTAATTTCCCGAAGAATTTGCCGGAGCAAACCCCTCCCAATATCTTCCCCTCCGTGCCTAGGAACAAGCGTTGTCCTTCCATCTTGATGCTTAAAAAATACATGCGAGCCCTTCTGTCGCACAGGGAAACCCCATCTGCTTGAGAACCCGTTCTACGTCTCTCGCTCTCAAGGAGGGAAGATGTTCGCTCATATGAGCTGAATGCTTTCGAGCCCCACGAAAGAGGGCTCGTAGGAAAATTCCCTTACCTGTTTACTGTATTGAGCATCTGTTTTCGCTACTTCCAAACAGAGGGAAATTGCCTCCCGAATTCGCTTGCGAAGCTCATGAATACTCTTCGCTTGCGTGTGGCATCCGGGAAGAGCCGGAACCGACGCCACAAAATATCCATCTTCATCTTGCTCGATAATAACTTTGAACTCCTTTTTTGCTGCCATATACCAAAGTATACCCCTTTTTCCGAGAAAAACAACCCTTTCTAACCACCCTGGGCGGTGAGATACTGTTTTTCTAGCTCTTTCTGAAGCTTTTGAGTATTGCCATGAGAAAACAGGCCCATGTACGACGGCCAGCTTCAACAACAAAACTCTCCCAACAAAGCGGGAGAGAAATGAAGAGAATTGCGGGAACCGCAGCGGGGTTGTTGTCGTTGAAGTCGTTGTCAAGCCAGTTGAAGTTCCAGTTCCACCTGTCGCCGTTCCAGTTAAGGTAACGCACGTTGAGGTTGCCGTTCGGGTTGCGGTTGCGTACAGCGCGCCGTCTCTACCACCATCTCTTGAATGCTCTCAAGATTGTATCGTATTTGGCATCTTCAATGCCCTAGCACGTTGTACCAAGTATCTTCATTTTTTGAAGTTTCTGCATACGCCGCGCTATCTCAAACCGTAATCAGAGATACTCTGGGTGTATGGATACTGGGTTCGGTAGCAAGAAGCCATGACCTCTCGCGTATTCACCTACTTCCGCTTTTATTGTAGCAAAGATAAAGCCCCGCATCCATCATTCGCCTTGCGGCAAAGACAAACGCGGGGCTCGTTGGCTCAAGGACTAGGTCAAAGGATCAAAAAGGCCCAATGTCCCAAATCCTAAGGCCTAGATACTTGCGGGAACCGCAGCGGGGAAGTTGCCGTGGAAGCCGTAGTCAAGCCAAGAGAGGTTCCAGCTCCACCTGTCGCCGCTCCAGATAAGAGAACGCACGAGGAGGATGCCACCCGGGTAGCGGTAGATCGTCCCCCAGAAAAAAACAAACTTGCCTTTCCAGCTCTCCGGTATGAGCTCCGAATGGGCCAAAAGGTAATCCAACAAGTTGGCGTTGTATACGGGCTTTCCCTTTAGTTCCTCGCGGAGCTGATTGCCCTCAATCACCTTGCCGTCCTGTTGGTTTTCAGACAGGTAAAGCGCGACCTTCGCGGGGTCCCACTCCAACTGTCCACCTTTGCGATGTTCCCCCACCGTCCAGCCGTCGGGGCAGAATGGATCGGCGTCGCAGTCGATAACGTGCTTGACTACAACGATTTGGGCAAACCCCACGAGCACGCTCTTGAACTCCCTCAATCGAGAAATGTCCGAGCGTAGCTTGGTAACGTCCTCGGGGGTATACCCCGCTGCCTCCAAAGCATCCCCCATCTGGTTCATCTGACCAACCGAGTACAATGTAGACATCGTCTACTCCTTTCTTTTGGACGTGTTCCTCGAAGAACTCGTCTGCAATGAGCTTGCGCGGCATAGCAAATAGCCAATTTACCGCACCCAAATCATGTATTACACAGGTAATGTTTCCTGTCAAATACTCAATCTCTTGTTGATGACATCTCCTAATTGCG
>JAHIUP010000048.1 GCA_018816925.1 Patescibacteria group bacterium | reverse complement strand
CCTTTGAGCCCTTACGGAACGGATTCGGATGCGAATTCGGACGCCTTCGTGGGAGCCGCCATCTCCAAGCTCGGGCAGGACCCCGCTTCCTGGGAAAAGAACGGGAACAATCTGGTGAGTCATTTGCTTTCGCTCCAGGCGGAAGAAGGATTCTTTGCCTACCAGGAGGGACAGGGGGAGAATGCGTTTACTTCGGTTACTACCGCCCAAGCCGTTATAGCCCTCACCTCTGTTTCCTATCCCGTGGCTTCTCTTCCAGAACGCAGTTTCGTGGAGGTGTCCTTTCGTATTGAGGGGGCCTCCTCTGAAGTGTGCCGCGGGAAGGCGGAGGTAAAAACCGCAATGGACGTGGTGAGGGAAGCGGCGGGAACGTGCGGGTATTCTTTTGTCGTGAAAGATATGGACTTCGGGCCTTACCTTACCCAGATAGGAGAGGATGCGGCGGAAGGGCTTGTGGGTTGGCTATACCTCGTGAACTGGGTTTCCCCTTCGGTGGGGGCTGACGACTACGTGCTCGCAGAAGGGGATTCCGTGCTCTGGTATTACGGGGAGTGGGGAGAAGAACCATTGCGTCTCTCTCTTGCCCGAGACACAAGCGCGTTTCTTCCAGGAGAGACGGTTGAAGCCCTGCTGGAGTCCTTTAATGGAGTTGCTTGGCGCGCGGTGAGCGAGGCCGTTGTTCTTGTGAACGGTTCTTCCTTTGAGGTTCCCGACGGAAATTCCTTTGTCATTCCCCTTGCAGGAAGCGGAGTATTTGAGGCGCAGGCAGAGAAGGAAGGATTCGTGAGGTCTAATCCGCTTATTCTTACGGCCGCAGAATCCCTGCTGGAGATTCCCCTGGAAGTGGAGATTGTAGCGGAGGGAGGGGGAAGCGAGGGAGGGAGCGTGATTGAGGCGGGGTTCTCCGTTTCTACCGCGCGCCTGGATTTTGGAAGGATGTCTCCTGGAAAGAAAATGAGTCAGCAGATTGTCTTGCGCAACGAAGGAACGAAACATCTGCAGGTGAAAGCGCTCGTGGAGGGAGATGAGGTATTCCGTTTTCTTAGATTAAACAGCGTGCTCTGGGATGTCTTTGAGGCGTTTCTCGCGACGGACTCTTCTGTTGATGTGGATGTGTCTCTCGCAACCCCTCCCGTCTACCGGTCGTCGGGCAAGAAAGAGGGAACGCTCCTGTTCTGGGGGAAGGCGTCGGAATAATGTATGAAGTGGCTCTTTGTTATGCTGTTTCTTTTTCCCCTCGCGGTTTTTGGAGCAGTGCGGGGGGTGGGCGTGCGGCCCGCGAGCATAGAGGCCTCGTTTTTCCCCTATACAGAGCAGTTGTTCGTTCAGAATCTTTCTGCGGAAAAAGAGTGGATAGAGATAACTATAGATAAGCATGCGGACCTTTTCTCCTTGGAACCGGGACGTTTTTCTCTGGAGCCGGGGGCGGTGGCGCGAGTGCTCGTGACCTTTGAAGAACCCGAGCAGTCGACATCGGGAAATATTCTGGTCGCGGCAACCAGGGTTTCTCCCCAGGGCCTAGAAACCGGGACGGGTATGAAGATTCCCTTTCGTCTCCGGAAGAACGTTCCTTCCGAGTACGTGTTTGTTGCTTCCCTGGAGGGAATCTTTAGTTCCGGGGCCGCAAAGGTTGTGGGGGGAATAGCCCTTCTTCTGTTTTTGCTCGGAGCGCTTTCCACGGGCCTTGCCGTTCTTTTGTTCCAAGGTAGGGAACCTCGGGTATGAAACTGCCTACTCTTTTGCTGTTCGGAGCATTGCTTGGCGTATTTCTCACCGGGCTGAACACCGGACTCTTTCTTTTACGGGAAGAGCGCGGTTTTAACGGAGGGGAGATTGCCGTTGACCTCCGTATTGACTATGGAAGCGGAGACCTCCAATCCTTTCCCGCAGAGAGTTTGAGGGCGGGAAGCGCGGTCCTGGAACTTCTGGAGGCGCTGGAAGAACGGTACGGTGTGCCCGTGGAGACGAGGAAGTTCTCGGGAGTGGGCGTGTTCGTGGAAGCGATTCACGGGGTGCGAAACACGGAGTCCAGCTATTGGCAGTACTGGGTGAACGGGGAGTATGCAAGGGTTGGAGCAGGGCAGTACATCTTGAAAGACGGAGACGAGGTTCTCTGGAAGCGGACAGGAGAGTAGGAAGGAGAACTTTTTTTCTTTTGGTTTACAGTCGGAAACTTTTGTATAATTAGGTATATGGTTATGCGGATTACGGCAAAGACGCGCCTCTGCATCATTATTGGAGATCCTGTAGAGCATTCCCTTTCTCCCCAGATGCATAACGCGGGGTATGAAGCGCTTGGCATAGCGGAGCAATTTGTGTTTGTCGCTTCTCGCGTAGAGCGCGGCAGGATAAAAGAGGCCGTGGAGGCGATGCGTACGCTGAATTTTCGGGGTATGACGTGCACCATGCCGCACAAAAAGGAGGTTATCGCCTATTTAGACGAGGTAGAGGAATCCGCGAGGATGATAGAAGCAGTTAATACCATTGTGCAGGAGGACGGCATTTTGCGCGGCTCCAACACGGACTGGATTGGCGCTATCACTGCTCTTGAACAGCATATTTCTTTGGATGGTAAGAGCGTTGCGATTCTTGGCGCCGGAGGAGCTGGGAGAGCAATGGCGTACGGCGTTGCCCAGAAGGGGGCAAGATTCACCATATTCCATCGGGAAGAGGATGCTTTAGATGCTCAAGAAATCGCGGAAAAGTTCGGGGGACAACAAAAAGGGCTCTCTTCGATTTCTGAAGTGGCGCAGGCAGATATCATAATGAACGCCACCCCAGTTGGCATGGCTCCTGCGTTCGCAGAGCGGTCTTTGGTGCCAAAAGAAGCAATACGGCCTCATCATATTGTGTTTGATGCTGTGTATTCTCCGCTGGAGACACGTCTTTTGCGAGAGGCAAAAGAGAGGGGAGCACAGACCATATGCGGAGTTGAAATGCTGCTCTATCAAGGGGTGACACAGTTTGAAAGATATGTGGGGCAAAGGGCGCCGATTGACGCGATGCGCCGAGCAATCACGGAGGTGCTGGCAAAGAGAAAAGCCGTCTGGTGAGGACGTGCATTTTCAGGACGAGCATTTTGAGGACGTGCATCTTGAGTTTAAAAGTACACAGTTCCGTTTTCGGAAGTAAAGGCAACAACCCATAACGTTCCGATCGGACTATTATCCGTCGGTGCCTTTTTGTGGTAGCTGGAAGATTTTTCTTAGATGGATATCATTGTCAATTTTTTCTAGTATTCCGTACCGAACATATTTTCTTACGTCAAAGAACTCAATAAGAAATTCTATTTCGTCGCTGCATTCGTAGGGAAAGACCAGTGCGCTTTTTTGTACGATATAAAAACCGAGCTCGCATAGTTTTTTGCGAAGAGCATCACGCCCCGAGCGCAGCTTTTCTGGAATATCAAAAATAATAACACGCCATTTACCATCCCATGGCTTTTTCTGAATTTTCATCTCTGCAAAGCGATAGGTGAGTTCTTTAAGCTTTCCTTTTTCTGAAAGAATAAACGTAAGAGCGCCATCAGAGTTTTCCTGTGCTTGAATAACCTTTGAGCGATAGAGATCTCGTATATCCCGCTTGAGCTTTTCTTCGTCTATCTTTTTCCATTCCTTACTTAAGCTCTTGAGAATTTTCCCTTGGCGGTTGGGCGTATAGCTAAACCCCAACGCGGCTCCCGCCCCAAGCAGAAGAAGTATTTTTTGTTTGGTAGGAGATAAGCGCATTCCTTCATTATGAGCGGGGGTTTGAGCGGCGTCAAGTAATGTTCCGATCGGAACATTACCCGTTGGTGGGGTTGGTTGGCGCGAAAGGATGCAATAAGTGAAAAGGATGCAATAAGCGAATTTGAAAGTGCATTTGAATAGGTGAATTTGAATATGTGTATTTGAAGAGGTTTGAATAGTTTTGTGTCTTGGGTATACTTGAAGAATGATATACTTGGGTTCCGACCATGCAGGGTTCGCAATGAAAGAAGAGATACGAGCGTATCTTGCGAAGCACGGCTTTGAGGTGGAAGACCTCGGAGCTTTTTCTTTGCAGGAGCAAGACGACTACCCGGATTTCATTTTGCCTGTGGCCAAGAGGGTGGCTGAAGAACCCGCGGTACATAGAGGGATTATTCTGGGAGGTTCGGGGCAAGGCGAGGCCATAGCCGCTAACAAGGTAAAGGGAGTGCGCGCCGCCTGCTACTACGGAGGCCCCGAGGAAATCGTGGAAGTGGCAAGGACACACAATGACGCGAACGTGCTTTCTTTGGGAGCGAGGTTTCTTTCTTCAGAAGAGGTCCTGCGGGCGGTACGCCTGTTTTTGGACACTCCTTTTGAGGGAGAGAGGCACGAGCGGCGTTTAGAGAAGATACGCAAGTTTGAAGAAGGGTCCGCGTAAAACAATATCAATGTGTCGGTTTATTGAGTAAGAAATTTGCGTGCAAAAAGTTATTCCCGCAATCTTAGAGCAAGACCCCGCAGAGACGAAAAGGAAGTTGGAGCTCCTCAAGGGTTCTACAGAATGGGTCCAGGTGGATATCATGGACGGGAAGTTCGTGGAGGGCATTACCCATAAAGTAAGGGAGATTCCCGAGGGGGCGAAGAACTTCAAGCTGGAGATTCACCTCATGGTGGAGCGTCCTGAAGAACACCTCGCAGAGTGCAAGGCGGTGGGGGCCAACCGCGTATTCTTCCATTTGCACGGGGCAGAGAATCCAGCACGGGTACTCCGAGCAATGGAGGCCTACGAGTTTGAACGGGGCATATCCCTTAACCCGGAGACCGGAACGGGGGAGCTTGCTCCCTATGTTGCCGATTTGCATGCCGTACTCTTGCTCTCCGTGCATCCGGGATTGCAGGGACGCGAGTTTCTTCCTTCCGTGCTCGACAAGATAAAGGAAGTGCGGGCGCTCAATCCTTTACTGCTTGTGGGTATGGATGGAGGCATCGGAGAGGGGAATATCCGGCAGGTGTTCGGGGCTGGAGCGGATTACGTCGCGGTAGGAAGCGGTATCTGGAGGTCGAGTAATCCACAGGAGACATTGAAGACCTTAGAACAGATGGTATAATGGAACTACTATGAAAGTCGTTGACCCCAAAGCACAAACCAACTGGACGTTCGTCCTTTTCGTAGTGGTGGCGGGAGTAGCCGCCGCCTACTGGATACTTACCCGGGGACAGCTCGCATAGTTTGTGCCTATGCGGCGCGTTTCTATTGCAAAGCTCGAACAGAAGGCGAACGAGATCCGCCAGGATCTCATTGAGACGCTTGTGGAGGCGGGGTCCGGACATTCCGCCGGTCCTTTGGGCATGGCAGACATCTTCACTGCCCTGTATTTCTGTGTGCTCAAGCACGACCCCAAGAGACCTCGGTGGCCCGAACGCGACCGCCTCATCCTTTCCAATGGGCACATTGTGCCAGTGAGGTATGTGGCTATGGCGCATGCGGGGTATTTCCCTAAGAAAGAACTTAAGACCTTTAGGAAAATACACTCTAATCTGGAAGGGCATCCTTCTTTCAAAAAAATCCCCGCCCTGGAAACCTCTTCTGGCCCTTTAGGAGAAGGGCTTTCCCAGGCCTGCGGTTTTGCGCTCGCCCTGCGTATGCAGGGGAGGCCCTTTAGTCCGTATGTGTGGTGTCTTACCTCCGATGGAGAGCATGATGAGGGAATGACCTGGGAGGCCGCGATGCTCGCCGCGAAATACCGCTTGTCCAATCTTACGGTTGTAGTTGACCGCAACAATATTCAGATTGACGGGTATACGGAAGACATTATGCCCTTGGAACCCCTGCGAGAAAAGTACGAGGCCTTTGGGTGGCGGGTGCTGGAGATGAACGGCCACGACATGGAGGAAATAATCTCTACCCTTGAGGAATCCAAGGCCATTCAGGAGGCGCCAGTATGCATCATCGCGAACACCATCCCGGGGAAGGGAGTGAAGTTTATGGAGCATAGGTACGAATGGCACGGTGTGCCTCCGGGCAAGGGCCCGGAAGACGTGGTGCCGAGAGCCGAGCAGGTCCAGGAGGCCCTACGGGAACTCCGCGCGCTGGGCGAGAAAATTGAAGCCGTTGACCACGACTAAAACTTATCCCGACTAAATTATCTATATGAACTCGGCAACAAAATTCCAAAATACCGGTTGTTCCCGCCTCCAGCGCGGCGGGACAACCTGCGCTCTCGCCCTGCTACTCCGAGAGCCATTTTGGTAATTTATTGCCTCGTTTTTAGGTCTATTATGTTTATGCAGTATTACCTTGCAAAAAATTATTTAGACGAGAAGAAAGTGGAATGGAATTCCATGCGCGACGGCGCGGGCCGAGGCATAGCAGAGCTGGGCGAGTGCAAAAAGAACATGGTGGTACTGGGAGCAGATACCATAGAGTCCTCCCGCGCAAAGGAGTTTGCGGATAAGTTCCCGGAAAGATTCGTACAGGTGGGCGTGGCCGAGCAGAATCTTATTGGCGTGGCAGCGGGACTCGCCTACGAAGGTATGGTGCCGTATGTTGTGACGTTTGCAGCTTTTCTTGTGGGGAGGCCTTGGGAGCCCATCCGCAGTACCGTGGCGTATCCGGAGAATCATGTGGTATTAGTTTCTTCTCATGCGGGTCTTGCCACGGGTCCCGATGGCCCCACGCATCAGATGACAGAAGACATTACTCTTATGAGATGCCTTCCGGGATTTACGGTTTTGTGCCCCGCGGACGCGGAACAAGCGAGAAGGGCAGTGAAGGCGGCCTATGACATCAAGGGTCCCGTGTACATTAGAAATGCGAGGGAAGCGACTCCCGTGTTCACTACGGAACAAACCCCTTTTGAGGTGGGCAAGGCGCAGGTACTGCGACAGGGAAAGGATATGACCGTTATTGGGCACGGGTACATGGTGTATTGGCTGCTGCAGATTGCAGAAGACCTCAAAAACAAGATTTCTTTGGAGGTGGTGAATCTTCATACGGTAAAGCCCTTAGATGAGAAGACAATCCTCGTCTCCGCCAAGAAGACCGGCAGGGTGTTCACCGCCGAAGACCATAACGTGGTAGGAGGAATGGGGAGCGCGGTGGCGGAATTTCTCTCCCAGAATCATCCCGTTCCCATGAAACTGCATGGCGTGTATGATGTATTTGCGGAATCCGGTTCCGTGAAAGATTTGTGGAAGAAGTATAAACTGGATAAGGAAGGCACCAAGAAGGCGCTCCTTGAGTTTCTTGCAGATAAAACATGATGCATGCAATGGCCTCCGAGAGCTTCCTGGAGAGCAGTATCTCCTCGCATTATATAAACTACAAGCTACATGTTTGATATTATTACCATAGGTTCTGCGACAAGGGACGCGTTTCTAAAAAGCGAGGCCTTTCACGTATTGCAGAGTACGCGCTCAAGGACCGGAAAGATGCTTGGGGTTCCCCTGGGCTCAAAACTCGACCTGGAACAACTGGAGTTTTCTATTGGAGGGGGAGCGGTGAATACCGCGGTTACCTTCGCCAATCAAGGATTACGCGTCGCACCCGTTGCCGTTATAGGGGAGGACCTGGAAGGAGAGGCGGTGGGGAAGTTCCTGAAAGAGCAAGGAGTTGCCACTCCTTTCCTATTCCGGGACAAGGAGGGGCGTACTTCTTTGTCTCTTATATTGTCGGTTGGAGAAAAGGACCGCACCATTCTTTCCTTTGAGGGAGTGAAGTGGCACTTTACTAAGTTTCCATTTCCTTTCAAGGAACTTGGTAAGGCAAAATGGCTGTATGTGAATCATGTGGGAGGTAGGGCGGCGGCCTTACTTCCCAAGGCCCTCGCGTTCGCCGAGGAGCGGGGGGTGCAGGTTGCGTGGAATCCGGGAAGGACACAGCTCAACGGAGGAAAACGCATCCGTCCTCTCCTGAAGTATGCGGACGTGTTTTTGGTGAATCAGGAGGAGGCGTCAGAGATTACGGGGGTGCCGTATCAAAGGCGGAATGAAATCTTTGCCGTACTTGATAAATGGGTAAAGGGAATCGTGGTAATGACGAGGGGAGCGGCTGGCGTGGAGGTTTCCGACGGTAAGACCAGGTGGTCCTCGGGCGTGCTCCCTCTGGGAAAGGTTACGGACCGCACGGGAGCAGGGGATGCGTTCGGTTCCGGTTTCGTTTCCTCCCTTGTTTTGCACCCAGGAGACATAGAGACAGCTCTTCAGACAGCTTCCGCGAATGCAACCGGGGTGCTCCGGGAATGGGGCACCACGAAAGGGCTCTTAGAAAAAGGGGAGTCGCCTTTTCGGTGGGGAAAACTCAAGGTGAGTTTAAGGAAGACATGAGAAATAGAGCGGAATTTCTTGCCAGGATTCTTCAGGTTCCTTCCTACAGGATTGAGGATCTCCAGGAAGCGATGCGGGAGAGTGTGGGCATAGAGGAGGATATCTTGGGGCGTGTTGGAGAGGACTTGGAGAACCAGCTTGCGCGGGTGCTTGAAGGGAGAGAGCAGAGCGCAGAAGAGGTGCGGCGGTTATTGGCAGACAAGGTGCGAGAGCACGAAGAACAGCTCTACAAGATAGTAGGAATTACGCGAGAGCGCTTCGATTTTGAGAAGATTGCCAAAGCCGCAAGGAAGTTTACTTCAGAGAGCAGGGGATTTTTCCTCAAGAGGGAGTTCGCGGAGAAGATTCTCAAGCGTAGGCCCCCTGAAACCATGCTTAAGTATTTCGGCTACGATGGGACCGAAGAACTGCTTAGCAAGCAGAACGTATGGGATGCGTTTAGCGCCCTGCGCTTCACGGAAAGCGACGAGTGGATGCATGAGACCTTCCGGGTCGCGTACGGGGAGTTTACCTCCAAGGATTTTGAGAGACGACCCATTGAGTTGCGGGTTCTTGGAGAGCAATGGAAAGAGATTGCGGCAAAATATGTGGCCAAGAAGCGCCACAACGTGAGCAATCTTAAAGAGTTCGGGATTATCTTTGTGAATCCCATTGAGGAAACCGGGGAAGGGAAGTTTCTCCGGGACTTCGCCCTCCTCTTACACTACTTTCATGAACTTGCGTTCTACGGCAAGCTTTTTGATAGGGCTTCCCGGAAGCCGGAGTTCCCTTCCGTTTTTGCCTCTTTGCTCCGGGGAGATGTGCCAGAGAAAACGAGCGTGGAGCCGGGAGAGTGGCTCATTGTCCAGCGCTATCTCTGGAAGGAGAATCCGGATGACGACCGTTTGTTCCTGCCCCGCGTGAATCCCGAAGCCCTGCATTGGAGGAAGGCCCAGAAGGACTTGGTTGCGTTGGGGAAGGCGCACAAGACCCTTGGCATTGAGTTTTGGGATGAGCTCTGGAAGACGGCTTCCTTCTTTGAGAACCAGCAAGGCGAGGAGGAGCTGGTGAGCTTCCACGTTGAGGATGTTGCAATGGAAGTGGCAGCAGCAAGCGACGGGAGAAAGGATACATTCTTTTATCATCAGCGAGAGGACCTGTGGAATGAACTGTTCGCTTCCTTTGTGGGAGGGTACGAACGTTTGGAGCAGAAATTGATGGAGAACATGGATAAGGGCGTTATTCGTTTTACGCCTCCTTCCTCAGAGTAGTATATTATTTTTCTTGGACATCCTGGAATATTGATTCTATAATAGATATATGGCAGAAGAGCTTACTCATTTTGTAAAGGAAGCGTTGGGCCAGGGGAAATCCCGCGAGGAGATTCATTCTGTGCTCTTGGTTGCCGGATGGGAGGAAGAAGAGGTGAAAAAAGCGCTCGCTTCCTTCGCGGACGTTCCTTTTTCCGTGGCCGTGCCCCGCAAGAAGCCCTATCTCCAGGCGCGGGAGGCGTTTTTGTACTTGGTTTCGTTTATCTCACTTTATATCGTTGCTTTCAGTTTTGGAGTACTCGTGTTCCATTTCATTGACTTCTGGTTTCCTGACTCTTTAGAGCGTATGTACGGCGACCCCACGCGTTCAGCTCTCCGCATGGCGGTTTCTTCTCTTGTAATCGCCTTTCCCCTATATCTCTTCATGATGCGTACCATACGGAGGGGGGCGGCAAAAGACCCGGAGCGCAGGGAATCAAAGGTCCGCAAGTGGCTCACCTATCTCACTCTGGTGGTGGCGGCGAGCATCATTATTGGCGACCTGATTACCGTAGTGTTCAATCTTTTGGGAGGAGAGCTCACGATTCGTTTCGCTTTTAAGGCGCTCACGGTCCTGGTAATTACCGGAAGCATCTTTGGGTACTACCTTACCGATCTCCAGAAAGAGGAGAAGGAACAATGAGAACATTCTTTGCCTCCAAGGTATTCCTGTGGGCCGTGGTATTCTTCGTAGGGGCCGCAATCCTGTACGCTGTTTTCCTGATGGGTTCTCCTGGAACCCAACGCGCCATGCGCATGGATTTGCAGCGCGTCTCCCATCTCCAACAGATTTCGTACGCCCTTGAGCAGTATTGGGTGACGAGAGGAGAACTTCCTGAAACCTTAGGGAAGCTCCGGGGAGAGGGCTATTACATTGACGCAGTAGTTGACCCGCAGACAGGAGAACCCTACGAGTACCGAGTGCTTGGGGAAGAGCAGTACGAGCTGTGCGCGGTATTTGAACTGGATTCGGAGTATCTCCAGGACGAGCGCATCGTCTCTGAACCCTTTTCTGACTTTTCCTGGGAGCACGGGTCGGGGCCTACGTGTTTCCAAAAGGAAATCGTGAAGGCGGACTTTGATTCTTCTCTTCGTACCATTCCTCTCTACAAATAATAAGGGAATACTAATCAAAAAATATGAGACAACTTCTTCTTTCCTGTTTCGTGTTCGCTTTTGCGTTCGTACTCCCGGTAGCTGCTCAAGAACTCCTTCCCGAGGAGGTGGCGCAGGCGGAGACCATTACGGCAGCGGACCTGGGCGTAGAGAGCCCGGGCCTTCTTCCTACTTCTCCCTTCTATTTTCTTAAGGAATGGGGGCGAGGACTCCAGAGTTTCTTTACCTTTGATTCCGTAAAGAAGGTGGGACTTCAACTTAAGATTGCGAACGAGAAGGCGGCGGAAGCGTACAAGGTAGCCGAGCAAGAGCCCCAGAACGCGCAAGCCATTGGAAGGGTCGTTGCGAATTACCAGAGAACCCAAGAGCGTCTCAAGGAGCGCTTTGAAGCGCTCAAGGAGACATCCGAGAACCCAAACGTGGACCAGCTCTTGGATAAGTTTGCAGAGCGCGCCGTCCAGCACGAGAAGCTCTTTAGTCAGCTTCAGGAGCGCTGGGAAGGTCAAGAGCTCGAGGGAGCAGTAGAAGAAGTGAGGAATCGCATTGGAGAGACGCTGAGCGCCGCGGGAACAAAGGACACTCCCGAGAAATTCAAGGAGCGCCTGAAGAATGCTTTAGAGAGCTCCAAGGGAAGCGAGCTCAAGGATATTCGGGCAGCGGAGATTGCCGAGCGCTTCGCCAAACGCGCTTCACAAGAAACAAGAGAATATTTGGAGGAACTTCGCGATGAGTTCGGAGAGCGCTTTCGAGAACAGCTGGAAACCAATGAAGGATTGAGGGGAAACCTTGAAGAGCTCCTGGAGGAAGTTCCGGGAGACAAGGCGCGGAGAGTCGCCCTTTTAGAGGAACTTCAGCTTCGGGCATCAGAGCGTGTGGCAGAGCGGCTAAAGAAGACGGCAGAGAACTTTGAGGAGAAGGCGGAACAGGGGGCAGAGTTCGGGGAGCGCACCGCAGAGCAGATAAAGGAGGCAAAAGAACAGCTTGGAAAGTTGCAGGCGCTCATGGAAGAAACAGAAACAGCGTCGAATGCGGCGGAACGGTTAGCCGAGGGAGCGCTGGAACGTCTCGAAAAAGCTGAAATAGCGTTTAAGGAGGAGGCATACGGGCTTGCTTTTGGCATGGCGACATCGACTGAAGCGCATGCGCGCAACGGATTGCGTATTCTTAAGCTCAACAAGGAGATTGAAGAAGGGGAAGAAGGAATGGGGCAAAAGGGAGAGCTCCAACAGAAAAAAATGGAGCTTGAGAATCGCATTCAGGTGCGTTTAGGGGAAGAGGTAGGGAAATTCCTGGGGCAGGTCGAGAAGCTCCGCCAGCGTATTGAGGTTCGCGATAAAACAGTGATGTGTACCCAGGAGTATGCGCCCGTGTGCGGTGGGGATGGCAGTACTTACGCGAACAAGTGCGTGGCCGAGCAGCAGCATCGGGTACGGGTTCTTCATGAGGGAGTATGCAAGGGGAATGAAGCAGACGAGGATGTTAATGAGGAGGAACCAGAAGAGAAGGAAGGCGCGAGGGATTCGGGCAATGAAGGAGCGCCGGTTCTTCAAGTAAAAGAGGGGAACGAAGGGAATCTGGAGAGTGGCGTGAGATTACGGGAGTGATTGAGAACGTCTCTGTGCTTGATGGTAAAGTCGTCGTGTATGTGCCGGCATTTTAGAGGTACGCGCAGCGGCTGGTGGTCTCGGGAATCAAGTGGAGCGTAGGTACGATGAAGACACCGGGTTGAATCTCATGCAATAAGAAAGCCCAACCCGCTCTCGCATTTCTTGTCTGGGAAGGAAATTCCTGGTACGCTATCCTTGTATGAAAGAGCTCGTCATTCGTACGGGAAAAGAGAAGGAGGTGTTGGATATCACCCATGAGGTGGAGCAGGCAGTAGCGGAGCAAGGGGTGAAGGAAGGAATATGCCATTTGTTTTTGCTCCATACGACCGCAGCCCTTACCACCTCTGACCTTGATACGGGTACGGACCTGGATATCTTAGACGCCCTAGAGCACATTGTGCCCAATCTTAATTACCGACATCCCCACAATCCCCGGCACGCCAAATATCATATCATGGCTACCATGATAGGCCCCTCTATCTCTGTCCCCCTGGAAGAAGGGAAACTCCAACTGGGGCCTTGGCAGAGGATTGTGCTTTTGGAGTTTGGGGGTCCGAGAGAACGAAGCATTATTCTGCACTGCAGTCCTTAGGTATGTCGCAATACTATTCTGGAAAACGAAGCAGGAACATATTTGAGCCAGGTGCCAAGGGGCTTTTTAAACTAAGCCGTTCCAAGCTGGAAAACTTTTTGAATTGCCCTAGGTGCTTTTATATGGATCGTCGTTTGGGGGTAGACCAGCCGCCCGGCTACCCCTTTTCTTTGAACGCCGCCGTAGACACGCTTCTAAAAAAGGAATTTGATACCCTGCGCAGGAAGCAGGAACCCCACCCGCTTTTCCCGCAGTATGGCATTGATGCGGTGCCTTTCCAGCACCCGAAAATGAACGAGTGGCGCGAGACCATGAAGGGGCTGCAGTACTCCCATGAGCCCTCAGGATTCTTGGTAACTGGAGCAGTGGATGATATTTGGCAGAATTCTAAGGGCGAGCTTCATGTGGTGGACTACAAGGCAACGAGTAAGAACGGGGAGGTGAACCTGGATGCTGACTGGCAGCGTTCAAGAGAGCATGGGGTGACCGCAGTTCCCACATTTTCTATGGGGGGCAGAAACCTTGTGGGTGCGCAATCCTATGCAGTCCTGGAAAAATTTGTGCAGGAAGGAAATACGGAAAAGCACTTATGATTTCTGAAATTCCTGGAAATTTCAAGCCGCTTGAGATAGTGGACAAGCCGATCTTTGACCGATTTCTGGCTCTGGACCCTCCCGAAATTTCTGAACTGTCTTTTACCAATCTTTTCATGTGGCGAAAAAAGAACCGACCTGTTTGGTTTGAGCAGGATGGGTGTGTGTTGGTGATCATGAGACCCAT
>JAHIUP010000047.1 GCA_018816925.1 Patescibacteria group bacterium | reverse complement strand
TTTGTAAGACGTAGCTGGTATGGAGTTTGTTCTTCCTCTATATCTTCCACGAGGGCCGCAACTTTTCCTATCTCGGTGGCGGCTCCTATGGCCACGACCACCGCCTCCCCTGCCCCTTCCTCCACAATACTGCCCATGAAGACCATATTCTCTCTATCTGCAAGAGACGTGCGCTCGGCAAGCGGGTCGGTAATCTTTGCGGAGGCAAGCCACTCGCCCGTGAGCGGCGCCTCCTGCACCGTGAGATTGCGCGAGGAGAATATGCGCGCGTCCGCGGGAACCTTGTGTCCTGCCCTCAAAGACACCACGTCCCCAGGAACAAGTTCCTCTTGAAGTATCTCCTGCTCCCTACCCTCCCGCCTCACCAAGGCAAGGACCTTCACAACTTTCTTAAGTTCGGTTAAGGCCTTTGTGGCGCGCCATTCCTGCACGAAGGCCACACAGGCGTTCAGCGCCATTGCCCCCCAGATAACCGCGGAATCTACGTATTCTCCGAGAAGCAGTGTAATGGCGCCCGCGAATAGCAGCACGAGAATGAGAGGACTATGGAACTGTCGGAGGAACACGACGAGACGAGAAGACGCGTGTTCTGCAGGCAGCGCGTTGGGTCCGAACTGCGCCTGCCTCGCGCGTACCTCCTCTAGGGAAAGCCCGCGTTTCACATCCACCTGAAGCTGGGAAAGGATTTCCTTAATGGGAAGGGCGTGCCAGCTCCTCTTGATGACCGGACTCGAGGAAAGTTCCATATTCATTCCTCCCATTCTACCAGGAAAACAAACACCGCAGAAGTTCTGCGGTATTTTTATGCGGTCCTGACGGGATTCGCCATGTGATAAACACATGGCGCCCCATGTTCATCATGGGGCGAACCCGTGATCTCCTGGATGAGCCCCGATACTAAATTTTGCGGTCCTGACGGGATTCGAACCCGTGATCTCTTGGATGAGAACCAAGTGTCCTAGGCCACTAGACGACAGGACCTTCATTGGCTGGGTGAAACCCGGTTTCACCCAGCCACAGCGTAGCATGGAAACGCTCTTTTCTCAAGGGGTTTCCTGGCTGGGCGGTACCTCATAGTAGGTAAGAATGTACTGGGCGAGTTTCTGAAATACAGGAATTGCGGAGTATTCCGCGGTTTTCGTTTGGGGGTCGCGCAAAACCACAAGTGCAAGGAACCTGGGATCGAATGCGGGAGCGTACCCAATAAAGGACTGCATGGTCTCTTCTGAATACCCGGAGCGGGATACATCAAGAGCAGACCAAGAAATCTGGGCTGTTCCTGTCTTGCCGGCAATATAGTAGCCAGGCACCCTGGACGCCTTGCCATACCCCTCTTCGGTAACCTGCACGAGCATACCGGTAATCTGGGAGGCGGCCTTTTGGCTAATCACGCGGGTTGTTTCCCTGTCTTCTGTCGATTCCCGCTCTCCGGTTGAGAGGAGCAGGTCTCCCACATGGGGCTGTATCATGGTTCCGTCTCTCGCGAAAGCGGTATACGCCCGCACGAGCTGGAGAGGAGTCATCTCCACCCCTTGCCCAAAGGAGGCGGTCGCGTAGTTTATCTCATACCCTTTCTGGAACTCGAGATTCCGCGAGAATACCTCTCCTGCCAGGTCAATGCCAACGGAGCTGAAGATGCCGAACTTCTTGAGGAACTCCACGAAGTTCCTGTGCCCGAGCTGCTGTTCCGCGAACACCGCTCCTGTATTAATGGAATACTGAAGGACCTCTCCCATGCTCCGTTCTCCCCACACGCGGGCATCATAATTGGTAATCGTGTTGGTTCCAAACCTTAGCTCTCCCCTATCCATGTAGGTGGTATCCGGAGAAACCTTCCCCATGTCGAGCGCGGAGGCCATGGTCACCGCCTTGAACACGGAGCCGGGTTCAAAGAGTTGCTGGAGGAGCGGGTTCTGGAACAGGGCAAGGTCAGAGACCTGCTCATAGAAGTTCGGGTCAAACTCCGGGTAGCTGGCCATTGCGATTACCTTACCTGAAGATGGCTCCACTACCAGAATGGAACCTGCTTGTGCCTGGAGGTCTTCTACCGCTTTCCCTATGAGTTCTTCCGCCACCGCCTGAATATTGTAGTCCAGTGTCAAGAGAAGGTTAGAGCCCTTACGAGCCCCGGGAGCGGAAAAGAAGGAAAACAAGTATCCCGCAGGGCTTCGAGGGGAAGAAGCAATTCCCTCCCTTCCCTTGAGCTGCGCGTCATAATACGCTTCCGCTCCATACTGGCCCTCTCCTTCCATATTCACAAACCCAAGAACATGGGAAGCGAATGCTCCGTGAGGATAAAACCTAAGGAGTTCTTCACCTAGGTAGACGCCTGGCATGTTCGTTTCCTCAAGACCCCTTTTCTCCTCTTCTGAAATATCCTTCTTGAGTACCGCATGGAGGGTATCCTCTCTTATAAGTTCTACAAATACCTCCTCTTCCGTAAGCGAAAGCAAAGAGGCGAGCTCCCTGGCAGTCCCCTCCTTGTCTTGTACCTCGATGGGAGTAACAAACACATAGGGCACTTTCTGGTTGGTAGCCAAAAGGTACCTGTTCCCCTCCTTGTCTTGAGCAAAAATATCTCCCCGCTCTCCTACCTGCACCGTGTTCGTGCTCTGCTGACCTCGCGCAAGGGCGCGGTAGAAACCATTGTCAATAATCTGAAGAAAGACGAGCCGTGAGATGAGAAGGAATCCGGCGGCGAAGAAAAGAATAAGAACGAGGTGGAATCTCCACCCCGTTCGTCCTTTTCGCTCTTTCTTCCACGTCTTTTTCATGACTATGCCTTATTGGTTTTGCGCCACGCGAGTTCCTCCACTTTCAACATACTGCATACGGGCAATCTTGACCAGTCCCAGGGACTCCGCCGTGTGCTCAAACTCCTGGAAGGAAAGGGCTGCAGCGGAGCGCGCCTCCAGTTTCTTTGTACCTTCCGCCAGCTCTTCAAGCGCTCTCTCTTGAAAGGAGATATGGTAGGCCATCTGGGTAAGGAGGTTTATTTGGAGGACGTAGAAACACGCTAATAGCGCCACGAGGATTACGCTTATGAGCCAAGCCGCTCGACTCCGATACAAAGGAAGAAAAAGAGAAAAGGTCATATAGTTTGTTTTTCTGCGGCGCGCAGTTTCGCAGAACGCGCGCGGGGATTACTTCGTACTTCCTGTTCTTTTGGAGTTATGGGTTTCTTTGTTTGTATGGAAAGTGAGTCCGTGTCTCGAAAGAATCTTTTCGCCACGCGGTCTTCCAGGGAGTGAAAGGAAATTACCGCTATCCGACCTCCTGGTGACACCACGCGGGTCGCTTGCGAAAGCCCTTCCAGGAGATTGTCGAGTTCTCCGTTTACCGCGATACGCAGCGCCTGAAAGGTTCTCTGGGCAAAGTGGGGCGTTCGTATCCTCCGATACCAACCGGGCACCGCTCCCTCAATAACCCGAACTAGGTCTGCCGTGGTCTCAAGGCGCTTGCCTCCTCTCGAGATTAGGATTGCCTCTGCGATGCGTCTGGCGAATCGTTCTTCTCCGTATTCTTTCAGGATTCCCTCAAGTTCCCGGCGATTCCAGTAATTCACAATCTTGGAAGCTGTCATGGGATTCTCCGGATTGAAGCGCATGTCGAGAGGTTCTGTTCTCTTGAAAGAGAATCCCCTCTCGCTCTCTTCCAACTGGTTAGAGGAAAGCCCGAGGTCAAAGAGCACGCCGTGGACAGGAGAAAAATACTCTGCCTTTGCTATTTCCTCCAGTTCCGCGTAATTCCCATGAACCAGACGTACTCGTTTTCCGTAGGGACGCAGGGTTATCTCCGCTTTCTTCAAGGCCGCAGGATCCCAGTCCAGCCCGAGGAGTTTTCCTTGGGGGCCGGTCATCTCCAGCAAGGCCTTCGCGTGTCCTCCCTCCCCTACCGTGCAGTCAATGAAGTTCGCGTTCTTCTGAGGATTCAGCAGTTCTACTACTTCTTTTTGAAGGACTGGAAGGTGCATAGCTCTGATTCCTACACTCCGAGCTCTTTCAGGCGTTCCGCGATATCTCCTACTTCGCTCTCGGTCTTCTCCTTGTACTCGCTCCAGGTTTTCTCATCCCATATCTCTACCCTGTCGTAGAGCCCTGCCACAACCACCTTCTTTTCTAGGCCCGCGTACTCTTTTAGGTAGTCAGGCACAAGAATGCGTCCCATGGCGTCGGTGTTCGTTTCCATGGCTCCCGCCAGCATGAGACGGGCGAATCCCCTCGCATCTGCTTGAGCCAGTCCAAGCCCGCTCAATTTCGCCGCGAGCTGTTCCCATTCCTTTAAAGGGTACAGAAACAAACACCGGTCCAATCCCCTGGTAAGCACCGACCTGGAGCCAAGCGTAGGACGGAACTTCGGCGGGATGGCTAATCGCTTCTTTTCGTCTATAGAATATGTGTATTCACCTAAAAACACGGTTCGTTCTTATATCCTTAGCCCGGCTTAGTTATTAGTTATCCACAGTTTGAGGAAGTTATCCCCACTTTTATCCACAGCCCTCCACCTACTTTCCACAATATCCCACACAGTATGCACAGTCAACCACTTATATACCCTAGACGTTCCCCGCATAAATAGGGCAGTTTTCCCCAGGTTTTCCCCAATAGAGGTATAAAAAAAGCCCCGCGGCTACGCAGGGCTTCTCCCCCACTCCTTCTTAAGAATGTACCTGGAGGGAGAAATCCTCCGGATTGAGCTCTACCTTTGTTCCTCTTTCCAGCTTCCCTTCCAGGAATCCCTGGGCTAGGGCATTCTCCACTTTTTCTTGAATGACTCTCTGCATGTGCCTGGCTCCGAACGTAGGGTCATAACCGAGCTCCGCGATCTTTTCTTTAAGGGCATCCGTCACCACAAACTCCACGCCCTTCTTTAAGAGGTTCTTTTGGACCTTAGCCAGCATGAGGCCTGCAATCTGGAGGAGGTCTTCTGGAGAAAGTGGCTTGAAGATAACGACTGCCGTGAACCTGTTCAGGAACTCGGGCCGGTAGATACCCTTCTCAAAGAGGTGGTCAAAAATCTCCTGGCGAAGAGTATCAAACTTCTTGTTTGTACGTATGGCCTCCAGGATGATTTGGTACCCCGCGTTGGATGTCGCAATAATAATGGTGTTCTTAAAATCCACTCTTCTTCCGAGCCCATCTGTAATATGTCCCTCATCGAGCACCTGCAAAAACAGGTTGAGCACGGAGGAATGCGCCTTCTCTAGTTCGTCGAGCAAGAGCAGAGAGAAAGGATTCTCGCGCACGGGCGTGGTTAGGAGCCCCTCCTCTCCCCTGCCCCCGAGAAGCCGGGGAATGTCGTTGGCTGACTGAAACTCGGACATATCCAGGCGGAGCATGCGGGACTCGGAACCAAAGTAGATGGAGGCCAAGGTCTTTGCGGCCTCGGTCTTGCCCACGCCTGTAGGCCCCAGGAACAGAAAACTTCCCATAGGCCCTTTGCGGGCGCTCACCTGGGTGCGTGCCCTTCGGAGAGAAGAAGCAATCTCTGAAACCGCCTCCTCCTGGTCCACAAGGCGTTCATGGATAAGGGATTCCAGGCGCAGGAGTTTCTCTCGTTCTTCCTGCTTGAGCTGGCCCACAGGCATTTCGGTCTTCTCTGAAATCACCTTCTCCACATGGGAAGGAAGAAGCGCGGGTTCTTTGAGTTGAGCCGCATACGTGAGCGCCTCTTGAAGAAGAGATATTGCCTTTTGCGGAAATGGTACCTCCCCGATGAATTGACCGGCGAGCTCTACGGCGGAACGCAGGGCAGGATACGTAACAGCAATTCCGTAGCGTACCTCAAAGGAAGGCAGACGCTGCAAGAGCATGGCGAGGGTGTCCTCCTCGGAGAGTTCGGGTACCTCAATCTTCCCCATAAGGGAAAGGAACGCAGGGTATTGTTCCAGGCGCTGGTGGAGTCCCGCGTACGTGGTCAGGCCCACGAAACGAAAGGAAGGAATGCGCAGGTAGGAGGTGAGTATGCCTGTCAGGTCTACGGTTCCCGGTCTCCCTTCGTTATCTCCCACGTACTGCTGGAGCCCGTTCACCACGAGAATGACGTTTCCTGCCTTCACCACTTCTCCAAAGATGTCGTCGAGCGCGCCCTCGCGAGCTCCAGGGTCTGGAACTTGAGCAAGAAGAGAGGGAAGGTCCAATTCCAATACGCGCAAATAGCGGAGCTCGGGAAGCGTTTCTCCAAGCAAGCTTCTCCCTGCAAGCCCTCGTAGAAGCTCAAGCTTCCCCACGCCTTCTTCTCCCACGAGAAGCGCGTTCGTCTCGTTCCCTCGCGCGAGCACACGTTCAAGCGCCTCCAGCTGTTTCCCGCGACTCCTTGCGGGTTCCGGAAACCCTGCCCTCTTTGCCTCTTCTGAAATGTCTTGAGAGAAACGCTCCAGGGTAAGAGCGAACCCCGAGGTCCAGTTTCTTCCCAGGGTTCCACGTGCCCTCAAGTTGCGCTTGCGCCAGAACTTCCCGCGTTCACTCTTCTGCTCTTCCATCCATTC
>JAHIUP010000046.1 GCA_018816925.1 Patescibacteria group bacterium | reverse complement strand
GAAGTAGCCCAAGTGCAGAATAGGTGTAGGGTTCCGTTCCTGTTAGCCCGTAGCGCAAGGAAAGCGCCTCTGCGAGATAATGAGGAAGGGTGCGGAGAACCATCTCAACAGCTTCCTGAAGGGAAATGTCACCCTCCTGCGCAGGAATAGATGTTTTTACGAATCTCCCCTGTCCTACTACGTTACCGATGAGCTTTCTGAAGCGCTCGTACATTTCTTGCTGATCGGGCATTGCGCCCTCCCTTCTTAATCCTTTAAAGTGCGTTTGACGAATCGATTAAATGGTAGCATAATTGGAACTTCTGTCAACGGGACTTGCCCCCACACCAATGTATTGGTGTGGGGGCTTGCCACTCCCCTCTCTCCTCTATATGATGGGGGTATTATGGCAGAGCTTACCCGTACCCCCAGGGCAGTGCTCCCCGAACGTCTCCCGCCACAGGCGGTAGAGTCGGAGATGTCTCTACTGGGATGTCTCATGCTTGACAAAGACGCCATCGTGAAGGTGGTGGATTTTCTCGAACCCGAGGACTTCTACAAAGGCATCCACCAAACAATCTATCAGGCAATCCTGGAGTTGTTTGAGCGCAGGGACTCGGTAGACCTCCTTTCCGTGTCGGGCCGGCTCCGGGAAAAGAACCAGTTGGAGCATGTTGGAGGTCATAGCTATCTCACCCAGCTTATCAATACGGTGCCTACGGCCTCGCACGTGTTGAGTTATGCTAAGACCGTCCAAAAGAAACGCCTCCTCCGCGATCTCATCTCTGCCTCCTATGATATCGGCCTCATGGGATATGACGAGTCGGAGGATCCCGAGGTGCTTCTCGACCGGGCGGAAGGAAGGATTTTCGGCGTTGCCCAGCGTTCAATCTCCCGCAACTTCGTGCAGGTGAAAGATACCCTTGAGGAGGCCTTTGAACGCATTGACCGCCTCTCTCGGCACGAAACGGGAACACGGGGCGTACCCACTGGATTCGAAGGCCTTGATCACATTCTTTCCGGACTCCAAAAGTCGGACTTCGTCATCCTTGCCGCCCGTCCCAGCTTAGGAAAGTCCGCGCTTGCCACAGATATTGCAAGGCGCCTCTCCGTGAATCACAAGATACCCGTGGGCATATTCAGCTTGGAGATGTCCAAGGACCAGCTCGTGGATCGGCTCCTCGCCTCCCAAGCAAAGGTGGATCTCTGGCGACTGCGCACAGGGAAACTTTCTTCTGTGGGCGATGACAACGACTATGCAAAAATCCAGGAAGCAATGGGGTTCCTTTCGGAAGCCCCGCTTTTCATTGAGGACGCCTCCTCCCAGAATGTACTCCAGATGAGGGCAATGGCGAGGCGCCTTCAGGCAAACAAGGGTCTCGGCCTTCTCATCATTGACTACATACAGCTCATTGAGCCCCGCAACAGCATGGCAAGCCCCGTACAGCAGGTAACAGAGATCTCCCGGTCGCTCAAGAACCTCGCACGGGAACTGAATATCCCCGTGCTTGCCCTTTCCCAGCTTTCGCGCGCCGTGGAGAGCCGTACTCCTCCCCGTCCCCGCCTCTCTGATTTACGAGAAAGCGGAGGCCTGGAGCAAGACGCGGACGTGGTGATGTTCATCTACAGGGAGGATAGATATAGAACAGAGCCCACGAACCAGAACATTGCGGAAATCATCATAGCAAAACACCGGAACGGCCCCGTGGGCTCCGTAAAGCTCTACTTTGACGAGAACACGGCGAGCTTTGAGGATCTCGCCCAGGACGTGGAGGCCCCGCAGGAAGAACGCGAGGCAGGACCCGACATCCCCTTCTAACAGATGTACTCTCAAAGCATCCAGCGACTTATTGGAGCATTCTCCCGCTTCCCTGCTGTGGGGCCAAGAACGGCCTCCCGTTTCACCTTTCATCTTTTGAAGGCGGACAAGAAAGAAGCGGAAGATCTCATGGCGGCAATAGGAGAACTGCACGAGAAGGTGCGCCTGTGCAGATTTTGCTTCAATCCATTTGATGAAGCCCCGCAAAAAAAGGGTTTCTGCGCATTGTGCCTGGATGAAACGAGAGACCGTTCCCTGCTCTGTATCGTGGAAAAAGAAAGCGACCTGGAGGCGCTTGAACGAACCCTGCGGTACCGAGGCCTGTACTTTATTCTCGGGGGCACCGTGGGCATGCTCCAAACAGAAGACCTTTCCCGGCTCCGCCTTAAAGAACTCAAGGCGCGCCTGCAGGATATCGGTCCGAAGATTCGTCTTCGGGAAATCATCCTTGCCACGAATCCCACAACGGAAGGGGAAGCCACCGCTTTGTATTTGGAACGGTTCCTTAAGCCCTTTTCTGTTCCCACAACACGCCTGGGCCGTGGGCTTCCCCTGGGAGGAGAACTTGAGTACGCAGATGAGGAGACACTAAAAAGCGCCTTGGAAGGAAGGCGGTAGCATTTCTTCCAAGGGCACAGAGGGGGTCGGGGAGATTGGGTATCTCCCCGTGTCGGAAATTATTCAAAACCGAGGGTTTTGAAGGAGTGAGCGAAAAGCGAACGACGCCTTGGAGGGAAGGCGCTAGTTTCAACTTGGTTTAGCCAAGTTTTCCACACCTAGGCCGAACCTAGGCGGAGATGGAGGTGATCTCCACCTCCGTATACTTTTGGCGGTGGCCCTGTTTGGTCTTGGAACGCTTTCTCTTCCGGAACTTAAACACAATAAGCTTCTTTCCTTTCCCCTGCGCGAGCACCTTTCCCTTTACCTTCGCTCCCTCCACAAGAGGAGCTCCAATGTTCGCCTTGCCGTCTTTGGAAAGGAGTAAAACCTCGTCAAACACAACCTCGGCTCCCTCTTCAGCGAGGAGCTTTTCAATCTTGAGCTTAATGCCTGGTTCCACAAGATACTGCTTGCCTCCAGTGCGAATAATAGCCAGTTCTGCCATACGAAAAAGAGAATACCAGAAAAAACGAGAAAAGTAAAGCGCCCGTTCAACCTTGCTCCGAGCAAGGTGTGGGCAAAGAGTAAAGCTCTTCTTGATATTGGAAGAAAAATATGGCATATTGGCCTAACTACTGAAACGAAAGGGGGGAGCAATGAACGCAAGGAGTACCTTAGTATCCCCTCTGGGGGAGCTGGAACCGAAAACGAGAGGGTCGGAGGATCCAGAAGACATTTCTCAGTACCTTAAAGAAATCAGGAAATGCCCTGTTTTGACCGCCCTTGAGGAACGTTGCCTGGGGCGAAAGATTGAGAGCGGAGCGTACCTTGAGCGTATATCCGGTGTCGAGCACAATCCCGTGGAGGTGGCGGAAACGTTGGTCAACACGCTGGCCAGATACCAGGATGTGGCAGATGCGCTAGCTGGAGTCCTTGGTTTGCCAGAAAAGGTTACCTTGAGCCAGATTACTGGCGGCGAGCGCTTCCGTAAGTTCTTGGACGGGGTGTCCGAGGAAGAGACGAAAGGCAAAATAGCCATGGCGCTGGAAGAGCCGCTAGAAGACGTGGGCGCCGCACTTCTTGAGCTGTCCATGTCTAGCCGCCTTCTGCCCCGAGAGGCCGTGGAAGCCATTGGTCCTGACGCGCGGCTCCAGGAGTTGGAAAACAGGATAGAGCGCGAGGAAATCCGCCAGGCCCTTGGTGCCGCAGAGGCAAAGATAGCTGTCTTCTACCAAGAGGCACGCGAGGAAGGAGAAAGGGCCAAAAAGCGACTCACAGAGTGCAATCTCCGTTGGGTGGCAACAATAGCCAATCAGTACCGATATAAGAGTGCACTGACCCTTAAGGATCTTATCCAGGAAGGAAATCTTGGGCTCATGCGGGCAGTTGAGGGATTTGATTACCGCAAGGGCTTCAAGTTCTCCACGTACGCCACCTGGTGGATACGTCAGACCATAACACGCGCCATGGCAGACCAGAGCCGCACAATACGTATTCCCGTGCATATTACTGAAAGGCGGCAGAATCTGGTCAAGGCGCAGGACCTGCTAACAGGAGAGTTAGGCCGTCTGCCTACCAATGAGGAACTGGCTGAAGCAACAGAAATGTCAGCTAATGCCGTGCAGGAGCTTTGGCAGAATACGCGTCGGGTTGTTTCCTTGGACGAGCCCATCGGGAGAGAAGAAACAGATGCAGTTGGTTCCTTTATCGCAGATCCAGGACAAGGCCCCGAGGATGAGGCCTCTCACTTGCTCTTGAGGACAGGGCTGGAGGAGCTCATTGGAACCCTCAATCTTAGGGAGCAGAGAATCTTGCGCTTGCGTTTTGGCTGGGAAAATGGGCGTTCATGGACGCTGGACGAAGTTGGTGCGGAATTCGGAGTCACCCGAGAGCGCATTCGCCAAGTTCAGGCAGGGGCGATACGTAAGCTACAGGCTAATCCCAAAGTAGAATGGCTACGCGGATCGCTTGAATAGCACAAAGGCCCTGGGTATATTGCTCAGGGCCTTCGCTATTCCCTCCCAGGAACTACTCCCCTTCTTCGGTTTGTGGTCGGTCAAGCTGGAGAGTGTCTATGTTGTTGGAAGACCCCGTGATGCGCAAAACATCCTTGTCTATCTTGCCCAGTTCCTTATATGCGGTGTTGTACGAGTTTACGGTGGTGCCCAGATGGGTTCCGAGTTTTTTCATATATTCCTCATAGCTCCCGATATGTCTTCCAAGGGCCTGTACGCGTTCTCCTATCTTTTTTGCCGCTTCCTCAATCTTCAGGGCTTTTAGTCCTTCATATACGGTCTGAAGATAAGCCAGAAAGGTAGTGGGAGAAACCACCATCACCTTTTTCTGCCCCGCCGCGTACTCAATGAGGTTCACGGTGTTGGATTTCACCACACCTACTTTGTTAATAAGAAGATCGTAGTACACGGCTTCAGAGGGTATGAACATAAAGGCAAAGCCGAGCGTCCCCTCTTGCGGCTTAATGTACTTTGCGGTTTCGTCGATGCGGGCCTTCAAGTCGTTGGTGAACGCGATTTCATAACGCTCGCGTTCGGGCTGCGTGGGCGCCTCCAGAATACGGTTGTAGTTTTCCAAAGAGAACTTGGAGTCAATCGGAATAATGCCCTCTTTTGTAATGACGACCGCGTCCACAATACTGCCGTCTTTAAAAGCATACTGCATTTGGTAGGCGCCTGGGGGCAAAACGTTTTTCAAAACGGTTTCCAGATAGTATTCGCCGAGAACACCCCGCTGTTTGGGGTTCTTTAGAATATCCTGCAAACTCTTTAACTGGTCGGTAACGCCCATTACCTGCTTTTGCCCCTCTCCCACCTTCACGAGTTCCTGCGTAATCTCGCGGATGATTTTCGTTGATTCCCCGAACTGCTCGCGGATGGCCTTGCTTGACTCACCAAGTTTGGCGTCCATTGTCCGGTTCAATTCCGCAATCTGGCCTTGGAGCATTACGAGGCCCGAAGAGTCCTCTTTTTTTCTTCCCTGCCAGAGCAGGAACCCAATAACAACAACCAGCGCCGCAATAATACCGAGGAACACGAGCGTATTCATGCCTTTACTGTACCATAAAGGAAACCTCTTTCAAGTGGAAAACTTGATTTACTTTATGCGCACCAGAGCATGGTTAGCACAAAGCTCACGTAGAGGAGAAAGAGTACAAGGGCTTCCCTTTTAGTAATTTGTCTTGCCGTGCGTATAAAAATGAGGACAAAGAGGGCGGCAATAATAAGGAAGGCCCTTCCCAGTGCGAAGGGAGCGAAGTCGGAAATAACAATTGGGTGGATAAGCGCCACCACCCCCACGACAAGCGTGGCGAGCACAAGAACGGAGCCCAAAAGTTCTCCAAACACCATCCAATTCTCCTTTCTGCGGGCGGCGACCACGGAAAAGTAGAGTTCGGGAAGCGCGTTTCCCAATCCTACTACGAGTATACCAAAGAGTGCCACAGGAAAGTGGAATTCTCCCGTAAAGAAGGTGGCGGAGCGCACCACTCCTTCAGCCGATACTATAAGCAAAAGGGCTCCTGCTCCTATAAACGCCACCCCCTTGAGAAAGTCCTTAAACCTCTTGACGGGCGTCTCCTCTTCTATCGCAATGTCCGCAGTAAAAAGGTTGCGCTTGGAATAGACCCATCCGCTGTAGGCGAAGAACGCGAATATGAGTACGAGGGCGTCCCCCCTTCCGAGCGTTCCATCAATAATCAAAAGAAGGGGCAGCATGGCGATTGCCATAGTAAGGAAGGTTGCGCGCTGTACAATCTTGCTGTTAGAAACAAGGTTTCCCCCAAGGAACACGGCGGCGGCGAGCACGAGCGTTAAGGTAACCACGTTGTTTCCTATCATGTCGGCAAAGGAGAGCTCGGGAATGCCGTGGAGGGCAGACGACACCCCGACAAACAGGTTTGGAAGCGTGCTTCCTATTGCCATAACAAAGAACGCCACCACGAATTGGTGCCAACGGAGATAAGCAGATACCTCCGCGATTCCCCGCACGAGCCAGCTCGCGGCCTTCGCAAGCAAGAGAAGAGAGCCAAGCAGGATAAGAACGTGGAAAGTCATGGAATTATTTTGGGCGTTTGAACTTCCACTTTACTATTTCAATAAGCGCTATGTTGATTATACCCAAGGCGAACAATATGAGCCAGTCAAGAAGGGACAGAGGCACGGTATGCAAAAGCTTCTGTAGGAAGGGCAAGTAGACGGCGCCAGCCAGCAGGATAAATCCCAGAAGCACAGCTCCCACGAGATAAAGATTTGAGAAGGGATTGTACTGCCAGAGGTTCCGCTTAAGGTCTTTACAAGAAAACACATAGAGTAGGGAATCAAGGCCAAGGCCTACGAAGATTATGGTCCGAATGTGCTCTAGGGTGTAAGAGGTTTGCAAGAAGAGCCAAGCGAATAGACCAAGGAGAAGAATATCTGTGGCGATGCCTATTCCAAAGATGATGGTCTTCATCTCATTGGTAAGCAAGGGGGCCCCCTTTCTTTCTGGTTTCGCGGCGCCCCTTCCCCGTTCAAAGGTAAGAGCGATTGCGGGCAAACTATCCTCTACAAGATTCACCCAGAGAATCTGGGAAGCGATGATGGGTAGGGGCCAGCCAAGCACAATGCTCACCCCAATGAGAATTGTTTCCGTGAAGGAGCCAGAAAGAAGGTAGGTAATCACGCGACGGATGTTTGCGGTAATGATTCTCCCCTCTCGAATGGCTGCCGGTATTATGGGAAAACGGTCCCCGAGGAGCACGAGGTCCGCTACCTCTTTTGCCACGTCCGTTCCAGAACCCAAAGCAATGCCGATGTCTGCTTTCTTGAGCGCGGGCGCATCATTTATACCGTCTCCGGTCATCGCAATGACCTCTCCCCTTGCCTGCCAGGCCTCCACAATACGGAGTTTATGGCTGGGTTCCACTCTCGCGAACACCCGAAGCTCGGGAAGTCGGCTGCGCAGTTCCTCGTCGGAAAGTTCTTCTAATTCATTTCCTTCTATAATATTGGAGTCCTCCGCGGGCATGCCAAGCTCCCGGGCAACCGCCTTTGCGGTAAGCAAGTGGTCCCCTGTTATCATGATAACCTTGAGCCCGTCCCTTTGCGCTTGCGCAATGGCTTCCTTTACGTCGGGCCTCAAAGGGTCCTTAAGGGCAATGAGACCGAGAAAGCCGAGTTCCTGCAAAAATCCCCTCGGTCCTTCTCTGGGCATGTCCATTGTTGGCTTAAGTGCGCGTTTTGCCACACCCACCACGCGAAGCCCGCGCCCCGCAAGCTCCTCAAGGGTTTCCTTTGCCTCTTGCCTCTTCTCGGGGTTGAGGAGGCAAAGTTCTAGGATACGTTCGGGAGCTCCCGCGACAAAAATCTCCATAGTTCCTTTTTTCTGGTACACAGCAGCAACGTATTTCTGAATGTTATCAAAAGGAATGAGTTCAATAAGGGAACGCTCTTCCTGGAGCTCTGGGGGAAGAATTTCCTCTTGTATGGCTTTTTTAAGGAGCGCAACGTCCGTGGGTCTCCCCTGGATTTCCCAGAGTCCAGGGAGGTCCTTGGGGTTCTCAATAACGGCTTCATTGGCAAGGGCGGAAGCAACAAGAATATCTCTGCGCGCCTTCTCATTTGCCGGCCATATCTCTTCCACCTCCATCCTCCCCTCCGTAAGTGTGAGGGTTTTATCCGTGGCTATGACCGTGGCAGACCCCAGGGTTTCCGCGGAGGCAAGCTTCCGTACGAGCCCCTTCTCTTTGAGGATACGCCACATGCCAATGGCGAGAATCGCGGTCACGGCAACGGGAAGTCCTTCGGGAATCGCTCCCACGGCAATCGCAACCGCAGTCGTAAACATCTCCTCAAACTCCCCGCCCGTGAGCATTCCTTCCAGAAAAATGAAGAGTGCGAGGAAAGCGACAAGCAGGCCTATTTGTCTGGAGAACTTTGTAAGACGTAGCTGGTATGGAGTTTGTTCTTCCTCTATATCTTCCACGAGGGCCGCAACTTTTCCTATCTCGGTGGCGGCTCCTATGGCCACGACCACCGCCTCCCCTGCCCCTTCCTCCACAATACTGCCCATGAAG
>JAHIUP010000045.1 GCA_018816925.1 Patescibacteria group bacterium | reverse complement strand
GGATTAACTCTTCAAGAAGTAAAAGAGAATCTGAAAGATGCGCTTTTACTGATTTTGGAAACCAACCGGCTTTTGAATAAGAAAGAAACCTCAAAAGGGAAGGTGATTCGAGAACAACTCTCGGTTTCTCTTTAATGAAGAGGTACGATCTTGTTCAGCATCTTCTGCACGAGGGATGTGTTTTGGTGAGGGAAGGCGCAAAGCACAGCGTCTTTTTTAATCCTGCACTGCAAAGATCTTCCACAGTTCCAAGACACAAAGAAATCAATGCTTTCTTGTCCAAAAAGGTTTGTAGAGATCTTAGTATAGAGTTGCCTAAGAGAAGATAGGAGGGTATGCGCAACCTTAAGGGTGCGGCTTTTTTCTTGAAAGAGCCGTATTTTTGTGGCATAGTAGGGGAGTTATGGGAAAGAAGCAGACCGTATTTGTAGCATTATCAGGAGGGGTGGACTCTTCTGTTGCCGCAGCCCTTTTGCAGAAGGAGGGTTTTAGTGTAGTTGGTGTGCACATGAGGTGCTGGTCTTCTGACCTCACTCTTGCGTGTACCGCAGACGAAGACGAACGCATGGCAAGGCGGGCGGCCTCCCATTTGAGCGTTCCCTTCTATGTGTGGAATTTCGTGGAGGAGTATAAGAGGAGGGTGGTGGATTACATGATACAGGGCTATGAGCAGGGGCTCACGCCCAATCCGGATATCATGTGCAATAAGGAAGTAAAGTTTGGACTCTTCTTTGAGAAGGCAATGCGGATGGGCGCGGAGTATATTGCCACCGGGCATTATGCGCGCATTCGCCGGTACCCTCTTCAGAGAACCGACCCTCAAAATCCCAGCGAGATTTTGGGGTCTGCACTCTCGCCCCGACGTTCGCCTTCGGCGAAACCGTGCCGTCGGGGCTCCGAGAGCTTCTCTTCAGAGGATATCGGCTCCTGCCGACTACTTCAAGCTCGTGACCAGGAGAAAGACCAGTCCTATTTCCTTTCCTTCATTCGCTCTGAAGTTCTCGAGCGCGTGCTGTTTCCTTTGGGGGAGTATACGAAAACTGAAGTACGGGAGATGGCAAAAAAGCTCGGTCTGCCGAATGCCGAGCGCAAGGACAGCCAGGGAATCTGTTTCGTGGGAGAGGTGGAGGTGGGGGAGTTCCTGCGCCAGTACATCGCTTCCAAGGAAGGTCCCATTGTGGATACCGCGGGTAATGTTCTCGGCACCCACGAGGGCGCCGTATTCTACACCATAGGCCAGCGGAAGGGGATCCGTCTTTCCGGCGGTCCTTACTACGTGGTGGCAAAGGATGTTTCCACGAACACGCTCACGGTAAGCAAGTTGCAAAAAGATATTCTTACCAGAGAGGTACACTGCAAGAACGTGAATTGGTTTTCTTCTCTTGGTGCCTCTCCCGTTTCCGTTGAAGTGAAACTCCGCTACCGCCAGGAAGATACTCCAGCCATTCTGCGCAAAGAAGGAGAAAGGGAGTGCTCCCTTTCTTTTACAGAGCCCCAGAGAGCCGTAACCCCGGGTCAGTTTGCCGTCTTCTACCTGCAGGGAGAGCTTGTGGGAGGAGGGGTTATTCGGTAGGTACCCTCCCGGGTCCATGGGTCCAACTTAGCTTAGCTAAGGCATAGAAGGGCTTAGTCCTTTGTTGACAGAAGTTCTCTTGTGGTATAATACATAAACTATGAGAAACACGAAGGAGAGGGCTATTCTCCGTTTTGCAATCATTCCTGCCAAAAAGAAGGGATTTTGTATCGCCCTTTGTTTTGAACTTGGTCTGATAATGGAGGGTGACGATATTTTTAAGCTCAAGGCGCGGATTGAAAAAGCAGCATGGGATTATTTTCGCACAGTTGTAGAAGATGATCAGCTGGGCGATGATTTATTGAATCAGTCCTTGCCTAAGAAGTATGAGTTACTACTGGAGAAGATAAAAGCAGAAGAACTGCGGAGAGAGTGGGAGGATACGGTGAACAGGATGAAGAAGATTTTTATGTGGCGACGCACGGTGTCTCAAGAAGCGTAGCAAAATCGGCATATGCCGAAAAAGCCACATTTCCATATAGGTACATGGTCTCCCTCAATGGTAGGGAGATTTTTGCAGGATCACGGGTTTATAATGAAGCGTATGAGAGGGGATGATTGTTTTTGGAAGGGAAAGAGACCCGACGGGGGCATGGTGCTGGTTTGGTACCCTTTGGAACGCAGGCAGTTAGCAGATGGGACAATGCGAGATTCTGTCATGCGTACATCTGGGTATCCTAAAGACCATTGGGATTTATGGCGTAGTATTCCTAAAAATTCTCAAAAGAAGAGAAGGTGTTGCTTAGTCCAGCTAAGGAGGTAGAGAATCGATTAAAAACCAAAAAACATCTCCAGCGGGTATTTTTTGGTGGTACTTGGGTACAGCTTGGGAGATAGCGGGAGGTGGAAAGAGTTGGGAGTTTTCTGTATACTAGGCGAATGGTGAGCTCAAAGGAGATACGAAAGAAATACTTGGAGTTTTTTAAAGACCGGGGGCATGCTGTTATCCCTTCGGCTTCCCTTGTTCCCGAGAACGACCCTACTACCCTATTCACGGGTTCTGGCATGCAGCCCCTCCTCCCGTACCTGTTGGGCGAGAAACATCCTTTGGGAAATAAGCTTGCGAACTCCCAAAAGTGCTTTCGGGCAGGGGATATTGAAGAGGTGGGGGATAACAGACATACCACCTTTTTTGAGATGCTCGGGAATTGGTCCCTGGGCGCGGATTCTAATTTTAAGGAAGAACAGCTTTCTCTGCTTTTTGAGTTTCTTACCAAAGAGATTGGGCTCGACCATTCCCGGCTTTCTGTGACCGTGTTTGCGGGAGACAAGAGCACTGGTATTCCTAAAGACGAGGAATCCGCAGTCATTTGGAAAAAACTGTTTGGAAAGGATGCCAAGGTATTTGAATATGGAGTGGAGAAGAACTGGTGGAGCAGGGCTGGCGCGCCAGATAACATGCCCGCCGGCGAGCCAGGGGGACCGGACTCCGAGGTGTTTTATGACTTTGGAACTTCCCATGACTCTCGCTTTGGCAAAGAATGTCATCCCAACTGCGACTGCGGAAGATTTATGGAGATAACCAACTCCGTGTTTATGGAGTACCAGAAACAAGATGATGGAAGTTTTGCGAAACTCAAACAACGCAACGTGGACTTCGGTGGGGGATTGGAACGGATTGTTGCGGCGGCGAACAATGCTCCAAATATTTACGATATAGATATTTTTCAAAAAGTAATATCAGGAGTACTGTCTTCCGCGGGCGTAATTCATGATTCCTCGGAGACCATTCCAGAATCAAATTATCCGCTAGGTCCAATTGGAAACAATATAACCCGGGAAGAATCTGTAAGAGCTATGAGAATAATTGCAGACCACATGCGGGCTACCGTGTTTCTTATGGCAGACGGCGTTATTCCATCCAACGCGGACCGAGGATATGTGGTGCGCCGTCTCATCAGAAGAGCTACGAGGTTCGCGGACAAGCTCGGCTTAAAACCTGGAACCCTTTCTTCTCTTGCGCTTCCCGTGCAAGAGCATTATGGAGAGCTGTATGTGGAATTGAAGGAACACGGGGGAGAAATTCAAGAAGAGATTGCAAAAGAGGAGGCAAGGTTTCGGGAGACCTTGGAGCGCGGACTCAAGGAGTTTGGGGCGCTCATTTCGCTTGGGCAGTCGAGCTTCACGGGTAAGAATGAATTTAACCTTTATCAGAGTCATGGATTTCCAAAAGATGTAATGAAGGACTTGGCGGAAGAACGAGGATTTGTTTTTGACGAAGTCGGATTTGACCGCGAGTTTAAAAAACATCAAGAGCTTTCTCGCACCGCTGTGGCAGGCAGATTTCAGGGAGGATTGGCTGACCATTCCCTGGAAACCACGAAGCTCCACACGGCTCACCATCTTTTGTTGGGCGCTCTTCGAAAGGTGCTGGGAGAGCACGTGCATCAAAAGGGGAGCAATATTACGGCCGAGCGCCTGCGCATGGATTTTTCCCACCCAAAGAAGCTTGCCGCAGACGAGCTCAAGAAGGTGGAAAACCTCGTGAATGAGAAAATCCGAGAAGACCTGGAGATGGCGCGAGAAGAGATGTCTAGGGAAGAGGCAACTCAATTGGGAGCCGAGATGGAGTTCGGCAAGAAGTACGGGGATACGGTCTCCGTATACCTTGCTCGGAGCAAGGAGGGAAATGTATTTAGCAAGGAGTTTTGCGGAGGCCCTCATGTTGAAAATACCGGAGAACTCGGGAGTTTCCGTATTCTTAAAGAGGAGGCCGTGAGCTCTGGTATCCGGCGTATACGTGCGTCTCTCCAATAACACGTTAGATGTTAGACGTTTGGCTTCTAACATCCCCAACGCGGAAGTTTGACAATTTGGATACCTTGCGATATAATAGGTTTATCCTGGCAAATCTTAATCAGCCAGGCAGTACCTTTTGGAAGGAGGAACAGCCATGCCAGAGCGTGGAACAGCCTCGGTAAGCGGTGCCTATGTGGAATTACAAGCGGCGGTGCTTAAAGCACTGCCACGGGACATAGAGGATGATTTGGCCCTGAACTGGGCCAGGAATGGCGAAGCGCTCACAACGATGCTTCGTCAGGGCCTCGTACCGCCAGAGAAGAATTTTTCTGGCTTGTTTACCCCTTCGAAGCTCCAATTGGAACAGGTGCGCCAGTGGAATCAGGAGCGCGGCTGGGGATTCACTGAACAGGATTTGGTCAACTTAAGCGACCCTCTTGACTGGCCTTGGCTTGAAGGAAAACTGGTAGCCGTAGTTCTGGACATCCAGCTGGACACGGTCCAGCAGACCTTTGAGGAGGCCTGGGAGTGTATCAAAGGAGGACAGCCCGACTCCTGGCGCTGGGATGAAATCCATGCAGACGAGGAGCATCTTCGTTTGTACTCTGGCTGTCAGCACCAGCGAGGCCTTTCCTGGAAAGTTATTGACCTGGGAGCAAACCAGGACAGACGTCCCCTGGATGTCTACGGAGAGGTGAAGCCAGAGCTTTTGTCCCACTCGGCAGTTCTGTGGGCCGCGGCCCTGCACCCCAACTGGGTGCAGGCAATGAATGGGGAAGATGTTCCATTCGTGAACATCGCCGGCTACCAGCTCACTGTTCCTGGCTACGTGTCCTGGACGTTTGTGCCGGACCTGTACTGGTCTCGAGTGAGTCGCTTGGTGGGGCTGGATGCGCGCTTCGCTGGCAGTCACTATCCGAGCTGGGCGGTGCCGGTCTTTCGGGAGACATAGGCGCTTGGAGCTTGGTCCGCCAGCTGGCGGACTTGGGCCTCGGGATCCTTGGGATTTATCCCTTGGGTTTCCGGGGCCCTTTTCTTTTAGTATACTAGGAAATGCGAGAGTAGGTTCATGAACATGCATCCAGGATACCGTTTGTCCTGGTTGTATGTCGCCCAAATCGTTCTCGCCTCGCAACAAACCCTGCCAGAGTTTGAGTTGCTAACTAGGACTCAAAGCGCGCAGGAGCGGCGGTTGAGCACTCCGTGTTCTCATCTTGAGACAGTGCAGTAGCTTGTGTCTCGTATAAAATACAAGAGAAAGGCGCGCCTTTCTCTGGTGTCATGGAAGGACGAGGGCATTAATGAGTTCCTGGCAACGAGTCCTGGACGAATGTGCCGAACCTGAACTGGTCTCGAGTGAATCGCAAGGTGAAGCTGAATGCGAACTTCGCTGACAATCACAATCCGAGCTGGGCGGTGCCGGTCTTTCGGGAATGCTCGCCAAAAAGAAAGAGGGCCGTTGCGCCCTTTTTCTTACCCAATAGATTTCTTCCAACCTCCAAGCATCTTCCCGGCTTCTTGAAGAAAGGACTGCATCTCCATGTAGCGGTTATTTTGCAGGCAGTCGCAGTCATGCGCTAGACGTACGAGCAGTTTTGCGGCATCCAGTTTCGCGCTCGTATGCTCAAGAAGAACGTACTTTCTTTTCAAATCTTTTACGCTGGATGCTTCCAGCACGAGCTCCAAAAGTTGGAGAAGGCCGTTCCCGCATGTTTGCCCCAGCGTGTAGCGCTCTGATTTTGGAAATTTTAGAACCAGTTGATGCCATAGCTTGTAGCTTTCGTAAAACGTATGGACAAGCGGAATCTCAGAGGCTCGAGACAATCGAGATTGTC
>JAHIUP010000044.1 GCA_018816925.1 Patescibacteria group bacterium | reverse complement strand
TTCTTTTTGGTTTCCGACCACACCATAGGGTCTCCTCGGTAATAGGGCTTCTTCACCACCTCCTTGGGCTTGAGACGATCCAGTTCGAGCCAGCGCTTGAACACGGTCTCAATGGTATAATCCAGGCCTCGGCTCTTCGCCCACGCGGCCACCCGGTCTATTGCTTTCTTTGCCTTACTCACGGAACCCGCAAGCTCGAGGAGGTCGCGGGCAGGCCTCGTATATCTAGAATACACAATCTTCTTCTTTTTTGCGTCCTTCTTGAGCTGTTCCAAAGAAAGCCCCTTCGTAGCAAAGTAATGACTCACCACTTCCTGCAAGGCGGTCTCTTTGCGTTCCTTCTCTTCCGCTTTGTTCTGTTTTACCTGCTTCTTTGGAGCCATACGCAGTTCAATTCTACCTGAATTCCTGCTACAATCCAAGCATGCTTCGCCGCATCTTTATTGCGCTCAATCTGCCAGAGCAGACAAAAAAAGAGCTATTCGCCCTTAAGGAAAGGTGGCCGGAACTTCCGGCCCGCTGGACGAAGCCCGAGAATATCCACCTCACGCTCGTATTCCTGGGGAACACAGCTGACAGGGAACTCAAAGAGGTACGGAAACTTATGGACGGGGTAGGGGAGAGACACGCTCCCTTTTCCCTCACACTCGAGGAGGTATCCTACGGACCCTCTCCGAGCAATCCCCGCATGGTCTGGGCAAAACTTTCAGAGAGCGACAATCTTCGGGCTCTCCAAGAAGACACGGAAAAGACCTTGGGAAATTCCCAACAGCTCTCCTATATTCCAGAGAAGCGGGACTTCGCCTCTCACCTTACGCTTGCCCGCCTCCGGGAATGGGAATTCAAGAAAATGCCGCCCGAAGAACGTCCAGATATTGAAGAAACTCTCTCCATTTCCTTTCTTGTGGAGAGCATAGACATTATGGAGAGCAAGCTCAAAAGGGGAGGGGCGGAGTATACGCTTGCGGCGCGATTCCTTCTTAGAAAAGTTTAACAAAGCAAAGAGCCAGCATCTCCAGTGCCGGCTCTTTCGTTTCGTGGTACACTCAATGAAATATACGGATTCGCTAATTCATGAAACAAACTCCTCCTTCGCTCTTTTTCACGCTTGTCCTCCTTATGGGGAGCATTCTTATGGCCGGCGTGATACTATTTTCCCCCGCGCAATCCTCAACACAACGCCCAACCGCGCAGATACCGATACCTCACTCCATTGCGCTAAGCATAAAAGAACAAAAGGATGCGGCATTTCTACCCCTCTACGAAGATGCCAGAGACATTCTCGTGGGGGTGCGTGTAAGTTTCGTTGAAGCCAACCTTGACACGATGAAGGTCTCTACTTACGTGAAGGGGGAGAGAAAAGAAGAGATTCCCATTTTGACAAAGGGAGACCCTCAAGGATGGGGCGGCTCTGCGGTAGGATTCTACAAGATACAATCCGGGGGGCCGAGCTTGTTTTCAGGCGTGTCCCAAGTATATATGCCCTTTGCCTTGAAATACTACGGGAAATACTTTCTCCACGGAATTCCCTACGATGAATGGGGAGATAAGCTTGCCTCAGATGTTTCGGGAGGTTGTCTTCGTTTACCGGATGCGCAAGCAGAAGCCCTGTATAACGCGGTTGAGGTGGATATGCCTATCTTAGTCATAGACAAAGAACGCGACGAATTCCGCTATCCCGATAAAAACGCGAGAGCGTTTCCGGGCCTCACAACGAAAAACTATCTTGTTGCGGACCTGGACTCCGGATACATATTCGCCGAGCGAAACTCAATGGAACAGCGTCCCATTGCCTCCCTCACTAAGCTCATGACCGCGGTCGTGGCGGCAGAAAATATCGACCTTCGCAAATCTATCGGAATAACGGGTGCGATGCTCACGGCGCACGGCGATACGGAAGGACTAAAGGAAGGAGAGCGGTATCGTATAGTGGAATTATTCTATCCATTGCTTATGCGCTCTTCCAACGATGCGGCGGAAGCGCTCGCGGGATTCTTAGGGAACACCCGCACCATAGAACTCATGAATGAAAAGGCAGACGCGCTCCTTATGGGCGACACGCAGTTTACGGACCCTGCGGGATTTGACGACGCGAACATCTCCACCGCAAGGGACTTATTCTATCTCGGCAGGTACATTGCCAATAACCGACCCCCGCTTTGGGAAATATCCAAGGGGCTTGAAGTCCGCTCCTTTGGGGATGTGCGTTTTGACCTTGCGACGCTAGAGAACAAAAATATCTTTGTGAACGACCCTACGTTTATTGGGGGCAAGATTGGATATCTTCCCGCTTCAAAGCATACGGGTATGTTTCTTTTTGAACTGCCTCTGGAAAATGGCGACACCCGCCGCATAGCGATTATCCTGCTGGGCGCTCCTAGCTTGGAGAATCTTAAGGAAGATACTCAACGGGCATACATTTGGCTGCTCAAGAACTACTTCGCAGAGTAGCTGCATATTCGTCTCAAGGAAAAAGCTCTAGTGCGCCGGCTTTCGTTTTTGTGGTACACTCAAAGAGATATGAAAGTGCATTTCTTAGGCATTGGGGGAATAGGGGTGTCCGCACTGGCGCAGTACTACCTCGCGGACGGCCAGGAGGTTTCCGGGTGCGACCTCGCTCCTTCCGAACTCACCACAGCCCTTTCCCGAAAGGGGGCTGTGGTGCGCACGGGAGAACCAGAACCCTCCTGCGTCCCTGAAGACACCGACCTCCTCATCTACAGCCCTGCGATTTCTGCCGAACACCCCGAGAGGGTGACTGCAAGAGAGAAGGGGATTTTGGAGTTTAGCTACCCTGAAGCGCTCGGAGACCTCACCCGAACCCACTACACCATTGCGGTTTCCGGAACCCACGGGAAAAGCACTACTACCGCCATGATAGCCCTTGTGCTTCTTCATGGAGGCCTGGATCCCACGGTCATCGTAGGCACCAAACTCAAGGAGTTCGGGAATAGCAATTTTAGGATAGGGAAGAACGGCTGTCTGAAAAACGGCAAGCCCTTCCTTGTCATAGAAGCAGACGAACATACCGCCTCTTTTCTCCACTACTGGCCCGATGTCATTGTGCTCACCTCCTTGGAAGCGGACCACATGGATTATTACAAGACATTAGAGAACCTGCAGGAAACATTCAAAGAGTACCTTACGCACCTTCCGGTGGAAGGACAACTCGTAGCAAACGGGGACGATACAGGGGTAAAAAGTGTCCTCCCCCAAGGCCGGACAACCCATCTTTATGCCTTGGAATCCCCGGAGGCAAAAGAAATACGGAATATCCTCCAGGTACCTGGGGAACACAATGTCTCAAATGCCCTTGCCGCTTTTCACGTGGGACGGCTCCTGGGTATTGAGAAAGAACGCATATTGGAGGCACTTTCCTCTTTTAAGGGCTCCTGGAGGAGGTTTGAAGTATTTGAGCTTGCAGAGCCCGTTTCCTACACCTTAGTGAGCGACTATGGGCACCACCCCACCGAAGTGAAGGTCACGGTAGAGGCGGCGCGCGCCAAGTGGCCCAACCGCCCTTTGTGGCTCGTGTTCCAGCCCCATCAGTACCACCGAACCTTCACCTTCTTTGAGCAATTCGTGAAGGTACTTTCCGGGCTTCCAGCTAACCGCATCCTGCTCACTCCAATTTATGGCGTGCCAGGAAGAGAGGATGCCTCGGTTAAAGAAAGGGTATCATCTGAAAAACTTGCCAAGGCGGTAAGCAAGGCGCAATATGTTCCCACGCTTTCCGGCGCGCAAGAACTCCTCCAAAAAGAGCTGACGGGAGGGGAGGTTGTCATCGTAATGGGGGCAGGAGATATCTACGAGCTCACCCTTCGACTTTGCTCAGGGTAAATCTTGGATTGACACGCGAGGCACAAGAGGAGAAAATAGATGAATAGCTTCTTATCAAGGTCGGGTCGAGATATTTCAAAAGAGAACTACTTTCCATGAACACCACAACACTTGTTGTTATTATCGTGGTAGTGGCCGTAGTGGCGGCCTTCGTGTGGTACTCCTCCAAGAAAAAGGGAGGAGGACCTTCTGTCCCCTCCCAGGATATGAAAAAGGAAGGTACAGGAACAGCAATATAGAGATAGAGGCAATCCCGCCCCGCCGCTCCATGGAGCGGCGGGGTTTCCTTTTTAGGCAATCTTGGCAAACTTTCTCTTCCCTACCTGGAGAACCATTCCCTTGCGGGGAGAAAACATATGGTCCTTTGTCTGGCGCACCCCGTCTACCCTTACCCCTCCCTGCGAAATGAGGCGCCTGGCTTCAGAGCGAGAAGAAGCGAGGCGGGTCTTGTTGAGAAGCTCGGAAAGCGGGATAGCTTTGGAGGGAAGGGCAAGCGCG
>JAHIUP010000043.1 GCA_018816925.1 Patescibacteria group bacterium | reverse complement strand
CTTTTCCCGGAACCGGAAAGCCCCGTAATTGCCACGAGCTTGTTTTTAGGAATATCCACATCTAGATTCTTGAGGTTGTGGACCCGAGCTCCGCGAATCTTGATTACATTCCCCTTCATAGAGGTACTATTATACTGCAGAGTCAAAGAGAAGGCAAGGCCTCAAGTTGCAAAAAGAAAAATCCTATGGTACGTTAAACTTAGGTTTTGCTAAAAAGGAGGGTGTCCATGAAAACGTGTGAGCGGCGTTTCATAAAAGGATTATGCAACGGCTTCATTCTTAGTCTACTCATCATACTCGTGATGACAGCCCTTCACCTTCAATCCGAAGGAAACCAGGTACGCACCTTTCTTGGGCTCACGTGCGTACTCGGCAGCATTGGAGGTTTTTTTCGAACAATCTTCTTTTGATTTGATGAAAATGAAAGAAGCAAAAAGCGGGTCATCGCGACCCGCTTCCGCTTTCCTTCCCCTTGCAGATTCGGTCCCTCCAAACCAAGATTACATATATGAGGCAGTTCCGTTTTCTCCCCAAAGATAAGCTCTCCGCTCTCCCCAAGGAACCCGGCGTGTACAAGCTTTCTTCAAAGAAAGAAGTTCTGTATATTGGCAAGGCCTCCAATCTGCGCCGCAGGGTGCTCAGCCACTTTACGCGCCCCACCTCCAGAGACCTTCTGTTTATTGAGAAAGTAAGCCGTGTGGGATACCAAAACACCCCTTCCGACATTGAGGCGCTCCTCTTGGAGTCCGCACTCATCAAGAGGGAACTGCCCCGCTATAATGTCATGTGGCGGGATGACAAAAAGTATTTCTACGTGGGGCTCACCAAAGAAAAACTCCCCCGCGTGTTCCTTACTCACCAGCCGCACTCCGAGAAAGATACCGAGTACCTCGGGCCCTTTGTAGATGGAAGGGCGCTCAAGCTGACGCTTCGTCTCCTCCGAAGCGTGTTCCCCTATTACACAAGGACACCGCACCCCGCGCTTCCCTGCGCCTCCTGCCACCTGGGACTCTGCCCGGGACCCGCTCCAAACGCTGCGGCATACAAAAAGAACCTAAAGCGTCTCAAATCCGTACTCCAGGGGAAAAGAGGGACCGTGCTTTCCCGCATCAAGAGGGAAATGAAAGAAGCGAGCAAAAAAAAGCTCTTTGAGAGGGCTGGTACGCTTCGAGACCAGGCACTCGCCCTTGAACGCATCGCCTCCCACGGACGCATTATCGGAGTTCCCAGCGAATCCTTCCCGGAATCCGCTTTCTCCCCGTCCGAAGAACTCCAGCAACTTCTCGGGGTCGGCAAAAAGGTCTCCCTCATTGAGGCCTACGACATCTCCAACATCCAGGGAGTAGAGGCAACCGGCTCCCTTGTACTCTTCCGGGACGGAAAACCGGAAAAGAGCGGGTACCGGAAGTTCCGTATGCGCCTCACGGGCAAGCCCAACGACGTCGCCATGATAGAAGAACTTATCTCCCGCCGCCTACGCCATCCCGAGTGGCGGCTCCCCGACCTCATGCTCATGGACGGAGGCAAGGGTCAGTTGGGAGCCGCCTTGCGCGCGCTGGAGCGCTTGAGGGACGGTTCTTGGGAGCAATATTCCAAGCAAGGATTGCCTGCGGTGGTAGCCCTCGCAAAACAGCACAACGAGCTCTTCTTGCCCGGAAAAAAGAAGCCCGTGCTCTTGAAGGATGTTTCTCCTGGAGTTCGAAACCTCCTCATGCGCGCGAGAGACGAAGCCCACCGATTCGCCATCAGCTACCATAGGAAACTCATGGGCAAGAGGGAAGGTTGACGCTCGCGTTTCCCCATGGTATACTCCTCCTAATGCTCCGTAACTTCCTTATCCAGATTGTAGCCGCCATCGGGGGCTTATGGATAGCAAACCGCTTTCTCGAAGGCGTACTCTTTACGGGGGATCTCCCCATACTTGTCGCGGCGGGCGTGGTACTCGGACTCGGGAATGCCGTACTCAAACCCGTGCTGAATCTCGTCACGTTCCCCATCCGCCTTCTTACCCTTGGACTTTCCGGCCTCCTCATCATGGCGGCCCTTGTCTGGGGTCTTGATATCTTGTTCCCCGAGCTCGTTATCGAAGGAATCATTCCCCTGTTCGGAGTCGCCCTTATCGTATGGGCCTCCTCTGTCGTACTCTCCCTTCTCTGGAAAAACGCATAGTAATCCCCATGGAATTTTCTCTTTCGCTTGTTCAGACAGCCGTTTCCGTACTCCTTATCGCATCCGTCCTCTTGCAGCAGCGGGGCGCCGCCCTTGGATCCGCATTCGGAGGAAGCGGCGGGGGTTTTTCTGCGGGACGAAGAGGCGTGGAACGGAAACTCTACTGTGTCACTATTGCCTTGGGTGGTATCTTTATTGGGCTGGCAATTCTCCAGCTCATCATATAGCTAGCTCCTCCTGCTTCATCTTCCTGTGAGAAAACCTAAATTTCTCAAGAACCTGCCTTCGTTTGCGCAATGGCAGCAACTTCCCCAATTACTTCCCCGCAAGGAACGTATGCTTGTTGCCGTTCTCGCGCTCGTGCTGATAAGTTCCGGCGTCCTCCTACTGCGCGCCTTGTACGAGACAGTCACTATAGAGATTCCTTCAATTGGAGGTCAACTCACGGAAGGCATGGTGGGAAGTCCACGCTTCCTCAACCCACTATACGCGGAAGCGAACGACGTGGACCGCGACCTCGTACGCCTCGTGTACTCTGGCCTCTTCCGATTCACGGAAACAGGGGAGCTCGTGCCAGACCTGGCAGAGCGTGTGACCGTGCAAGGAGAGGGAAGATTCTACGAGGTAGAGCTCAAAGAAGGAGTAAAGTGGCAGGATGGAGCTCCTTTCAGCGCAGACGACGTGGTGTTCACGATAGCGACCATCCAGGACCCCGCCTCCAAAAGCTCGGTGAGAGCCAATTGGATAGGGGTAAACGTACAGAAGCTCTCAAGCATGCGTGTGCGCTTTGAGCTTCAGGACCCCTACGCTCCCTTTCTGGAACGCCTCACGCTTCCCCTGCTTCCCGCCCACATCTGGAAGAACGTATCTATGGAAAATCTTCCGCTCTCCGGTTTCAATCTCCAGCCCGTGGGCACGGGCCCCTACCAGGTAACCGCCGTACACCAAGACAAGAAGTCGGGAGCCGTCAGGGAGATAACCCTCAAGTCAAACCCCCACACCCTGCGCCCTCCCTTTCTGGAACGCCTCACCTTCAAATTCTACGATACCCAAGAAGAGCTAAGGAAAGCAGTCGGGCGCCGGGAAGTGGAGAGCTTCGCAATCCCCTCTTACGGGGAACCCTTTCCCCAAAGAGGAGAAGTATATGATTTTACCCTCCCAAGATACTTTGCCGTGTTCTTTAATCTTTCAAGCAAAGGCAGTATCGAGGAAGATAACGTGAGGGAGGCGCTACGCTCCTCCATAGACAAGTCCCGACTTATTGAACAGGTCTTCGGAGGAAAGGCGCGGCAGGTCTGCTCTCCGGTCCTCCCTTCCTTATTTGAAATCTCGGCCCCTGAACACCCTCAAGAATTTGATCCCGCCCGCGCCCTCGCCTTGCTAGAGCAGGAAGGATTTGTCAAAACAGAGGGGGGAATCGTTCTACCTCCCGCTCCTCCCACAAACTTCCAGAGCCGTCTCGTAACGGGCTCTACAGGAGAAGAGGTGCGGCGGCTCCAGGAATGTCTCTCCCAGGACCCTGCGCTCTACGAGGAAGGCACGGTTTCTGGATACTTTGGTCCCCTCACCAAGGAAGCGGTGGTGCGTTTCCAAGAGAAGTACGCTTCAGAGATACTCGCTCCCGAAGGGCTGAAGAAAGGCACGGGAACCGTGGGACCCTCCACAAGGACGAAGCTCAATGAGATATGTGGAGAATCCCAGGGGGAAACAACGCCCCTGCGCCTCACACTCTCGTTCCCCGAACACCCGCTCTTGGAAAAGGTGGCAGAAAACCTGAAGGCCCAATGGGAAGAACTTGGAATTCGCATCATACTCTCCAGTTCCCCTTCCCCGGACTTCACAAGAGAAGTACTCAAGGAAAGAAACTACGAGATGCTCCTATTCGGGGAAATTCTCGGAGTCACGCCTGATCCATTTCCCTTCTGGCACTCCTCGCAGGGGCAAGACCCGGGATTGAATCTCTCGGTGTACGAGAACAAGAACGTGGACCGCCTCCTCGAAGCCCTCCGCCAGGAAAGCGGAGAAGAGAAACGGAAGGAAACGCTTGAGGAGCTCCAGGAGGAAATCCTCTCAGACGCTCCCGCGCTCTTCCTGTACGACATCCCGTACTCCTACGAGCTTCCCCAAAAGGTCAAAGGAGTAAATGCACATCTCATAGGAGACCCTTCCCATCGCTTCGACGGCGCGGAGAATTGGTACGTGGAAACGAAGCGAGTGGGGAAGTAGGATAACGATGAAACCTCGTATAATTGCCCTCGTGGCGGAACTGGTATACGCGTATGATTCAGGATCATATGCCGCAAGGCTTGTGGGTTCGAATCCCACCGAGGGCACAATTATACAGAATTATACAGATAAGAAATGGGAGTTCGCCCCGTCATCCGACAGGACAAGTGCGATAGGGCGCCCCGTCGAATGACTCCCCGAGTCTCGCCCTGGGCACGCTCAACACAACACAAATAATACACATATATATGACACAACAACGACAACAGCAGAAGCAACGCCCCAGAAGCCCAATGCCCATGGGACAAGAAAACGGCCCTTCCTTCCAGCTCAAACCCCTCCAGTCCACCAAGGAAATGCGTATCATTCCCCTGGGAGGGCTTGGGGAGGTAGGCCGCAACATGATGGCTCTGGAGTACCAGGGCAAGATTCTGATTATTGACATGGGACTGCGCATGCCAGAAGAAGACATGCCGGGCATTGACTACATCATCCCTAATATCATATCGCTCAAGGGCAGGGCGCGAGATATCGTGGGACTCCTCATTACACACGGGCACTACGACCATATCGGGGCGATTCCCTACCTCATGGGATGGATCGGCAATCCTCCCATGTTCGCGGCGCCGCTCTCAAAAGCCATCATCCTTAAGAGACAGGCGGAATTCCCGAACCACCCCAAGCTCCGCATCACCACTATTCAGAACGGAAAATCCTTCCACTTGGGCCCCTTCGAGATAGAACCCTTCCGCCAGAACCACAATATCATGGACAACTTCGGCTACATCATCCGAACGCAGCTGGGAACGATTGTGCACACTTCGGACTTCAAGTTTGACGACAATCCAGTGAATGAACCTCCCACGGACTACGAGCGCCTCAAAAAGATAGGAAAAGAAAAACCCCTCCTCCTGATGTCGGATTCCACGCACGCGGAGGAACCCGCGCGCTCGCTCTCCGAGCAAACCATCATGGAAAACCTTGAGGAAATTTTCCAGCAGACGAAAGGAAGAATTATTACTGCAACCTTCGCCTCCCTCCTCAACAGGATCCAGCAGGTTATCACGCTCTCGGAGCGCCACGGAAGACGGGTGATAGTGGAAGGCCACACCATGCGCATGAACGTAGAAATCGCACAGAAGCTTGGTTATCTGAAAGCGAAAGCGGGCACCCTTATAAAGGCGCAAGATGTAAGTAAGTATCCGGACTCCAAGATTACCATCATGGGCACGGGAGCCCAGGGCGAGGAACGCGCCATGCTCATGCGCATCATCACGGGAGAGCATCGCTTCCTCAAGCTTCAGAAGGGAGATACTGTCATTTTCTCCTCCTCCGTCATTCCGGGCAACGAGCGCACCGTGCAGTTCGTGAAAGACCAGCTCTACCGACAGGGCACCGCCGTGTTCCACTACAAGATGATGGACATACACGCCTCCGGGCACGCGGGCCAGGAAGAATTGAAAGAAACTATACAATTCCTCCAGCCCAAATTCTTCATGCCAATTCACGGGCAATACTCCATGCTCGTGAACCACGCGCGGCTCGCGGAAGAAATGAGCATCCCCTCCAAGAACATCATGGTCGCGGAAAATGGAAACGTCATCACCCTCAGTAAAACCGCCATTGGCAAAGAGAAGGACTCCGTACCCGCAAACTACATTATGGTAGACGGGCTCGGAGTGGGAGACGTGGGAGAGGTGGTGCTTCGAGACCGGCAGAATCTCGCCGCGGAAGGCATGTTCGTCATCGTGGCGGTGGTGGACCGGCAATCGGGCACCGTGCGCGGGTCTCCCGACATTATCTCCAGGGGGTTCATCTACCTAAGGGAATCCAAAGAACTTCTAAGGGAGGTGCGCCGTCTCACCGTGGACGTCGTGAATAAGTCCTCGGTCGCGGGAGGAGCCGTAAACTGGGTGTACGTCAGGGACAATGTGCGCAACCAGGTAGGCGAGTTCCTCTTCAAAAAGACCGAGCGGCGTCCCATTGTTCTCCCCGTCATTATTGAAGTATAAAGAAGGTATGAGGATACTAAGCGGCATTCAACCAACAGGAATCATGCACCTGGGGAACTACCTGGGAGCGGTGCGCCGCTGGAAAGACATGCAGACAAAGCACGAATGTCTCTTCCCAGTAGTGGACCTCCATGCGCTTACCGTGCCACAGAATCCCAAAGAGCTCCGTAAGGCCACTCTTAACAAGGTTATGGAGCTCATTGCCTCTGGCCTGGATCCGGAGCGATGTACGCTGTTCGTACAGTCGCACGTGAAAGAGCACACAGAGCTCGCCTGGATTCTCCAGACCATCGCGCCCCTAGGTGAACTCGAGCGCATGACCCAGTACAAGGAAAAGGGAAAAACCCAGAAGAGCGGCGTGAACGCGGGGCTCCTTACCTATCCCGCGCTGATGGCTTCAGACATCCTGCTCTACCAAACGGACGCCGTTCCTGTGGGCAAAGACCAGGTACAGCACCTGGAGTTTACGCGAACCATGGCCCGTAAATTCAACAGTACCTTCGGGCAAACCTTCAAGGAACCCGCGGCCCTCGTGAGCTCGGAGAAAGAAGGGGCGAAGATTATGTCGCTCGTTGACCCCAAAAAGAAGATGTCCAAATCCGACCCTAACCCCAAAGGAAGGGTATCTCCCTTTGAAGACCCCGAACACATACGCAGGAATATTATGGGGGCCACCACGGACGCGGGCAAGGAAATACGCTACAGCCCCGCAAAGAAGCCAGGCGTCTCCAACCTTCTCGTCCTCCATTCTCTTATGAGCGGGGAATCCATCGCTTCCATAGAGAAAAGATTTAAAGGAAAGGGGTACGCGCCTTTCAAAAGGGAACTTGCGGAACTCGCGGTTTCCTTTTCCGAACCCCTACGCAAGAAAAAGAGGGAGCTTGAGCGCAGAGAGGCCTACATACAAGAACTCCTTAAGAGAGGAGCAAGGAAGGCGCGCTCGTTAGCGGAGCCCACAATAGAAGAGGTGCGAGAGCGTGTGGGGCTCCTAAGCTAGACCCATTAGGCCCATCTCTTCCATTGCACAACTATGACGATCGTCATACTTTTGATATAATAAATCTAATGCAAAAGCTTCATCTTAACACCGTCGGCTACGAAATCCTTACGCGTATGTTTGACGTGGTAATCGGCACCGGAGAAATACTACTCAATCCCCCACGCAATTGGAGACAGGTCAAAGAACATCTCGACAAGCCGTTTCCTTCTCAGCGTCTCTCTCTTGAGATGCATCGTCTAAAAAAACGCGGTCTTCTCTCACAAAGAAAACGAGGGGGGAATTCTTATCTCAAACTCACGCCGTTAGGGCAGCTCGCACTCTATCGCTATCGGCTTGCTCACCTTCTCACCACAAAGCCATGGAACGGTTTGTGGTTTGTAGTAATTTTTGACATCCCAGAGATTTCACGAAAAGATCGCAATTTTCTAAGAAATCAACTCAAATATATTGGCTTTGCGGAACTTCAAAAAAGCGTCTGGGTGTTTCCCTTTGATGTCTCAAAAGAACTCCAAGAGCTCCTTTCTCTCTATAAGAAGCACTTCAGCAGAGAGCTTCGTTTTCTTGCCGTAAGTAACATCGACTCTGATAAAGATCTTAAAAACCACTTTGGGCTCTAACTCTAGTATTTCACTTTTTTGACGATCGTCAAAAAAGTGAAATACATATTTAACCTCAAACGCGTGGGATTACTCAACTAAGCAGGATACCCGCCTAGGCGGGATACCAGTCCTGACTTACAAAGTCGTACCGTTTGAGTTTCTCTCGAAAGAGCTGCTCTATCTCTTGGCACCGCTCTTTTGTTTTCGCCTCAAAGCGCAAAACGAGAGCGGGAAGATTGGAGGAAGCGCGCACAAGGCCCCAGCCGTCCCCGAACTGAACGCGCGCGCCATTAATATCAATGACATTGTATGCTTTTTTGAATTCCTCGGTAAGTTCCTGTACTACCTGGTATTTTTTATCGTCTGGACAATTCGCGTGAAGAGCAGGAGTAGAAATGTAATACGGGGTTTCTGCAATAAGCTTTGAAACTGGCTCCCCTTGCGCTGAAAAGTATTCCAAAAGTTTCAGGCTCGCAAAGAAAGCATCGTCAAATCCGTAATAATCCTGCACAAAGAAAATGTGGCCTGACATCTCTCCCGCCAACACCGCTCCCTCTTCTCTCATTTTCGCCTTAATATGAGAATGTCCGGTCTTCCACATAATTGGAACTCCTCCGTGTGCTTCAATATCCTCTGGCAGGGCCTGGGATACCTTTACATCGAACACAATCTTCGCTCCAGGATTCTTTTGTAGTACCAGGCGGGATAATAGAATAAGATAGCGGTCGGGCCAAACGTTCTCTCCGTGTTCATCTACCAATCCGAGCCGGTCCCCATCTCCGTCAAATGCAAACCCTAGGTCCGCGCCCTCTTCCCGTACCCTCCTTCCCGTATCTTCCATCATCTCTACCTGCGCGGGATTAGGAGTGTAATGGGGGTAGCTTGAATCAAGATTAGTAAGATACTCAATAACCTCACACCCTGCGGCCCTAAGAATATCTGCGGCAAACAAACCTGCGGTTCCGTTCCCCGTATTTACCAAAACTTTCAATGGTTTTATCCCCTGTACGCGGCTCACCAAATCCTCCCGATAGGCATCTGAAATATCCTCTTCCTTTTCCACTACCCCCTCCCCCTGGAAAAAATCATCCTTCCGAATACTCTCATACACCTCTTGGAGCTCTGCAGTATTTAGGGTAACGGAGTAACCGAGGGCGAGCTTGACTCCGTTCCAACCAGGCGGGTTATGGCTTGCGGTCACCATGACTCCTCCCTCCGTCTCAAAATGGTACTGACTCCAGTAGAGCATGGGAGTAGTAACGGTGTTCACGAGTACTACCTTGCACCCGGTCGCAAGAAGCCCGCGCAAGACGGCTTTTGCAAATGCCCCTGAAGTCCCCCTACTATCATGGCCAAGCACCACCCTTTCCAATCCTCTCTTACGAAGGAAGGTGCCATACCCCTTGCCCACAAGCTCCATGGAAACCTCGTTGAGCTCCTGCTCACTCTCCCGACCCCGCAGGTCGTACTCTCGAAACATGCTCTGCTCAATATCTGCCATATCCCCTACTATATCACGAGATTAGGCCGGGTGAAACCGGGTTTCACCCGGCCTTGCTCAGAACAAGTCATAGGCCTATCCTTAGCCTGGCTAAGTTATCCACACCCCTTCGGGTCTGAAGACCCCTCAGGGTCTGAACGACTTGACTTGGCCAAGGAGAAATTGACGGAGCTGGGAACATATGCTAGAGTGGATGCGTATGCGAAGCTACGAACTTACGCTTCTCCTTTCCCCTCAATTCCAAGAAGAGGAGGTGCGCTCGCGCATGGAGAAAATTCTTTCCGCGATTCAGGAAGCAGGCGGCATCCTGGAGAAACAGGCGGTTCTCGGAAGGAAGAAGACGCCGGGAAGAAAGGGAGCGGAAAAAGAGGGAATCCTCGCAATCCTTAGTTTTCTGCTCGGAGAAGGAAACATTCAAGGGATACAGGACATGCTTGGAAAGGAGGGAGGGGTACGGCGCTTTCTTCTCCTCTCCAAGGCCCCGAGGAAAGAGCGGCCGGCGCCTTCTTTTGCCAGCCGCGATTCCATTCCCGCGGAACCAGAGGAGCATAAACCCGTAGATGCGGAATCTATCGATAAACGGCTTGAGGAGATCTTCAAAGAATAACCTATGAATTACAACCGTGCAGTTATCGTCGGGAATGTGACGGCTGCTCCCGAGATGCGCAAGACCAACTCGGGCCAGTCCGTATGCACCATCACGGTCGCCACAAACCGCATATGGAAGGATAAGGGCGGCGAGCGCCAACGCACATCTGAATTCCACAGCGTGGTGCTATGGGGTCGGCTGGCGGAGATTGCCTCCCAATACCTCCAGAAGGGAGCCCTGGTGCTCGTGGAGGGCCGCCTTCAGACAAGAAGCTGGGATGACCAATCGGGGGCCAAGCGCTTCCGTACAGAAATAGTGGCCGAATCCATGCAGCTAGGTCCGAGAGGAGGAGCGGCTCCCCAGGGAGAGCCCCAAGGAAAGGAAGAGAAGCCAGAAGAAATCCCAATAATTGAAGAAGACGAGGAAGTGGACGCAAAAGATATACCTTTTTAGAAAATCCGAAGCACGAAATCCGAAATTCCAAACAAGCACGAATGACAGAAATTCAAATGACCAAAATCAAAACAAGACAGCCATTTTTAGTTTTGAACATTAGGATTTTGAATTTGTTTCGTATTTCGAAAACATAGTTTATAGCTCGCGTTATATTCGGATTTCGAATTTCTTTTACGGAGTAAAAACTATGGAATGCCGATTCTGCAGAAAAAATATCCTGGACGTGGATTTCCGGGACATCGAACTCCTTTCCCGATTCATTTCCGGCCTCGGTAAGATTCGTCCGAAAACAAAAACAGGCCTGTGCGCCTATCATCAGCGGAGGATTACGCGAGCGGTGAAACGAGCGCGCCACGTAGGTCTGCTCTCCGCCTCCGCTAAATAGCCGCGTCACGCGGCTTTTTGGTTATAGAAGAAAACTTAGTTCTGCTTAGGTTCCTTGTCTTTCTCTTCGGGTTTACCTCCCTGCTCAAGGATCTCCTTCCGGAGCCTTTCTGCCTCGTCTGGATGCTCTTTAAGATATGTGCGGGCGGCTTCCACGCCCAGCCCGAGCTTTGTTGACCCGTACTGAAGCCAGCTTCCCGCCCTGCTCAATAGTTCATACCTTAGCCCCGCATTTAGAAGGTCGGCGGTAGAAGAAATACCCTCGTTGTAGTAGATATCAAACTCGCAGGTCTTGAAAGGAGGAGCCACCTTGTTCTTCACGATTTTTGCCTTGACCCTGCTCCCAACAATTTCCTCCCCATGCTTTATCTGCGCCGCCCTCCGAAGCTCTATGCGCACAGAGGAATAGAACTTCAAGGCGAGGCCTCCCGGAGTAGTTTCGGGATTGCCATAGAGCACGCCTATTTTCATACGTATCTGGTTGAGGAAAATGACCGTAGTGCCGGTTTTTGCCACGATGGCGGAGAGCTTGCGCAGGGCAGACGACATGAGGCGGGCCTGAAGCCCTATCTGGAACTCCCCCATTTCTCCCGCAATTTCATTGCGAGGGGTGAGGGCGGCTACCGAATCTATAACAATCATATCCACTTGTCCTGAACGCACAAGGGTCTCCACAATCTGGAGCGCCTGCTCTCCGGAATCCGGTTGAGAGATGAGAAGCTGCTGCACGTCCACCCCGATGCGCTTGGCATAATCGGGGTCTAAGGCGTGCTCCGCATCCACGAAGGCGGCCGTACCTCCGTTCTTTTGGACTTCCGCGAGCGCGTGAAGCGCAACGGTCGTATTGTGATTAACGAATCCATTCCCAATAAACGTTGCGTTTGAAGGAACGGTAAAATCAAAGACGTGTGCCATTGAGTTTTCGGTCGTGGCAACGCGATCCCAGAAGAATTCTAGTTCGTAGAGATTTTCTAGTTCCTGATACTCGGGAAGATGCTCACCATCTGAAAAATGCCGTAGAATTCGCTCTAATTGATGATAGGTGAGCTGGTGAGGAGAGACTCCTTGAGGAACGTAATCCGTTATTAACTTCCAATCCTCTCGATTGGTTTCCCTAACTAGCTTACGGTATGCGACAAGAAAGCGACCCAGTTTCTCGTTAAGATGGGGAATCGTATCTCGATTGGTCTTGTAGATTTTTCTTCTTTGAATCCCGGCAAGCAGCGTACCTTGCTTTCGCGTACTCAAGAATCCAATGTCTCGCGCAAAAACATCCCTATCTTTCTGTCCCTCGATATAAAGATAGTAATAATCTCTATCGTATATCGTATTGTGTCGTACAATCCGCCTACTTACGATACCAAAATTTAATAGTATAATTTGAAGTTGCGCCACAAGCTTTTCCGACTTAGAAGCGTATTCGATTCTTCTCTTCCCTGCGCTCCCATCACACTCAAAGAGCGCACTTAAAAAGCTTGCAACAATAGACTTTGGAGAACAAAGAATTGACCAAGGGACCTCCTTGTCCCCTGCGGAAGAAAAATTAACTCCCGCATAGGCGAGAAACGCCCGCGCTTTCCCGTTGTGAATAACCGCACGGCGCGTATCCTTAGTTCTTTTATCATTTGTAATCTTTGGGGTCTCCGCGAATATTTTCATGCAAATACCATCTAACTCCCTCTGGGCTTCGTCGTCTGCAAGCGTAATTTGAATATCGTTTTTGTTAAGACCCGTGCTGGTACACGTGCCGTCTCCTACCATGAAACCCGTCAGTTTTGCGAGCTCCTTGGTAATTCGAAAATTCTTGAAATCCTTCTTTGAGGTATTGAAGCGAGAGGTCGTTCCCTTCCATACGCGCTCCTCAAAATCAGAAAGGTCCACCCCTTTTCCGAAATAATCTTGGCCTCTTTGGATTGGAACGAAGTCACCTACTTGAACGTTATCCAGCCGCCGCCAAAGATACTTTCCCTCTGCGTCAAGTACGCGGATTCGATGATTGGGCGTACCTTCTATCTCATATCCATAGCTTGTTTTTACCTTTATAGTCGGCTTAATGCCGCCGTTGTAAAAATGGCTTGTCTTTTCATAGCTATGCTCGGAGTGTACAAAGATCTCTCTCTGTTGGAATCCAGCGATTTGCGGGTTCCCAAACACGGAGATAGGAGTCATGCCGAGCTCCGAAAATACTATCGTATCAGAACGCACACATTTCCCAGCCGCCTCGGGACCGTAAATCTCAATAACCCTTCCCTTGGGCAGACCTCCTACTCCTAGGGCCATATCGAGAGAAATGGAACCCGTGGAAACCGTCTCCACGTCCATGGCACGGGCTTCCGAAAGACGCATGATGGCTCCCTCTCCAAATCTCTGCTTGATCTCCGCAATTGCCTCCTGGAGATCTGCCGGTTCCTCTTTTTCGCGCTTTTTCTTAACCATACTATGAACCGCCTATGCGGGGGCTATACCACTCAGAACTTTCCCCCTTCTCCTCCTCGACAATAGAGGAGGGTGCGGAGACCTCTCCGTACACCTCTCTGGGCTTCGCGCCAACAGCGGGCCCCACCACGCCCTGCTCCTCTAAAAGGTCTAAAATACGGGCCGCCCGCGCATATCCAAGACGCAGTCGGCGCTGAAGGAAAGAAGCGGAGGCCTTTCGTGTTTCGAGCACCATATGCTTTGCCTGCTCATAGAGCGGGTCCTCCTCTTGCAAAGAATCTCCCGATTCCATTGCGTGCACAGACATCTCTTCCACAGCCAGCTCCTCGCGCTCCTGCGTCTCCGTTTCCTTGTTGAGCCACTCCACCACCTTCCGCACGTCCTTATCAGACACGAAGGCCCCCTGTATACGGCGGGGCTTGGAGAAGTCCGAAGAAAGAAACAGCATATCCCCATACCCGAGGAGCTTCTCGGCTCCAGCCATATCAAGAATGGTGCGGGAATCCACCTGGGAGGCAACTTGAAAAGCCACGCGGGCGGTGATGTTCGCCTTGATAAGCCCCGTGATAACCTCAACGGAAGGACGCTGGGTGGCAAGTACAAGATGAATGCCTACGGCCCTCGCCATCTGCGCTAACCGCACCACAAGGGCCTCAATTTCCTTGCCGCGGGCCGCTATAAGGTCTGCGAGCTCATCGATAATCACGACGAGGTAGGGTATATCCTCTCCCTCCCCAGGATCCTTCTCTCTTTGCTTGGCGAGAATTTCGTGGTACTTCCCGATATCCCGGGCGCGGGCGGCCGCGAGCACTTCAAATCTCCGCTCCATTTCCTTAACAAGCCAACGAAGAGCAAATATCGCTTTCTGGGTATCAAAAATTACCGGGGTGAGAAGATGGGGAAGCTCGTTGTACACGGGAAACTCCACGCGCTTGGGATCTATGAGAACAAATCTAAGGGTCTGGGGGGTATTACGGTATATCAAACTCAAGATAATATTATTGAGAGCAATGGTTTTCCCCGAACCCGTTGCTCCTGCAACAAGAAGATGGGGCATTCTACCGAGGTCCCCGAATACCGCGTTCCCTGACACATCCCTTCCCAAACCAATATTAAGGGGAGTGGAGGACTCCTTGAAATGCGGGTGTTCTAGGAGTCCACGAAGGCGGACTATTGCCCGCTCCTGATTGGGAATCTCGATGCCCACGAGCGCCCTGCCAGGGATGGGGGCCTCAATACGAATAGGGTGGGCCGCCAGCGCAAGGGAAAGATCATTGGAGAGCCCGGTAATCTTTGAGAGCTTCACTCCCTCCGATGGCTTAATGGCGTACTGGGTCACCGCGGGCCCGATATTTACCTCGGAAACCTCCACGGGGATATCAAAGTTCTGCAGGGTCTTTTTAATAATCGCCGAAAAACTGCGCACGTCTCCCGCGCTCGGAACCCCACGCTCGGCCTCCAGAAGATTGAGGGGAGGGAGCTTTGCGGAGCCCGCTGGAAGCGTCACCAGGCCCTGATGATGTTTCTCCTCTTTTTCCTCCTTCTTCTCCTCCTGTTCCGCGGCGGGAGAGCGCACGGTGGGCTCCACTTCTTTTATCTCAAACTTGGGTTCAAATATTTTCTTTATCTTCTCTTGAGCAACTTCTCCAAAGGAGGGCTCCTCCCCTTCCCGTTCGCGTGGAAGAAAACGCCAGAGAATGCCCAGGCCCACAAACACAACGGCAACAAGAATAACCTCGCTCACCCAAAATCCGAATGCCGCCATAAGGGGACGAGAAAAAAGGAAACCGAGGAATCCCGCGCTTTCCCGTATATCGAGGCCCCGCACGTCCGCAAAGGCGCCCGCCATCCCCGAAGTCCCAAGGAGTACCGCTCCCATGGCAACTGCCACTAAGGGAACGGAACCCTCTTCCTGGCGGAGAAGCACAAACCCTCCAAGCCCCAGTACAAAAGGCAGAAGATACACCACCTGTCCAAAGAGAAAATCCGTACCTCCAAACAAAAGGGCGCCTGCGGACCCCGCCTTCTCGAAAAAAGAAAAGATATAAATGGCGGCTATCACCAAAAGGGAAACGGCAAACACAAGATGCCGCACCCCTTCGGGAACCGTAAAACTCGGAAGCTTTGGCCTCCTCGCTCGGAGGGAGTTTCGGCGCCTGGAAGGCGCGCGGGATTTCTTCTTTCGTGCCACGATACAAAAAAAGGATAGGAAGTATCTCTCTTTAGTATACCGGAAAGAAAAGCGCGGAACAACCTGTTCCGCGTTCTCCTCATCTACTCCTTTAGGCCCGTGCCCGCAGGAATGAGCTTCCCAATTATTACATTCTCTTTGAGGCCGCGGAGCGTATCCTCCTTCCCTTCGAGAGCTGCCCGTATAAGGACGCGCGAGGTCTCCTGGAAGGAGGCGGCCGAAAGGAAGCTATCCGTGGTAAGGGCTACCCGGGAAATACCCAAGAGCAATTGAACGGCGGTTGCCTGCTCCTTGCCCTCTGTCTTAACTCTCTCGTTTTCTTCCAGGAAGATGGCACGGTCCACCACTTCCCCTTCTGAAAGATTCGTGCCTCCCCGCTCCTTCACGCGCATACGAGAGAACATCTGCCTCGTAATAACCTCAATATGCTTATCGTGGATGGAGGCGCCCTGGGAAACATAAATATGCTGTACCTCCCGCGCGATGTATCGCTGTACCGCTTCCTTGCCCGCCGCCTTGAGCAATTCTCCGAGGTCAAGATTCCCTTCGCAGAATTGCTGCCCCTTTTTCACCTGGTCGCCCTTACGAATCCAGAGTGCGCGCTTTGCGGGAATCTCGTATTCCACAATATGCTCAACGGAGGACTTACCCTTAGATTCTTTCTCGGGATGAGCCAGCACACGCACCACGTTCTCTGGGGTTATCTCCTCCACCACGCCGTCCACTTGAGAGAGAATCGCCTTTCCTCCCGGGATTCTCCCCTCAAAAATCTCCTCTACCCGAGGAAGTCCCTGCGTAATGTCTCCGCCGCCAGCTACTCCACCTGTATGGAACGTCCTCATGGTGAGCTGGGTACCGGGCTCTCCAATGGACTGGGCGGCGATAATGCCCACCGCAGTGCCATGCAGTACCATTTTGTTGGAACCGAGCTCCCATCCATAGCACATCCTGCATACGCCGCGCACCGCCTTACAGGAAAGCGGGGAACGGACCCTCACCTCCTGAATGTTTTCCGCCTCTCCAATCTTACGCACCCTTGCCGCGTCTAATATATCTCCCTTCTTACCCACCCCCTTAAGTTCTTCCGCAAGCACCCTGCCTCCAATCTGAAGCATGAGGTTCTGCCCCACTTCCTCGGCATCCTTCTTGGCGAGAACAATACCATTTGTGTCTTTGCAATCCTCATCCGTGGCAAGTACCTCGTGAGCGACATCAATGAGACGGCGCGTAAGATATCCTGCCGTAGAAGTACGCAAGGCGGTATCTGCCGTTCCCTTTCTTGCCCCGTGCGTGGAGATGAAGTACTCAAGCACGTCAAATCCTTCCTTAAACGAGGACTTTACTGGAAGTTCAATGATGCGGCCCGCGGGATTGGTCACTAGGCCCTTCATGCCCGCCATCTGCACGGGTTGACTCCAACTTCCGCGAGCCCCCGAGTCAATAATCGAAAATACCGAGCCCCCGGGTGGCAAACTCTTGGGAACAAGCTTCTCTATGGACGTCTTCACCCGAGACCACACCTCAATAACCTTGGCGGATCGCTCCTCTTTAGAAAGAAGGCCGCGCATCCAATGAGAGTCAATGGTCTCAATTTCCTCCTCGGCCTTCGCTATAAGCTCCCCCTTCTCTTTGGGTACAACGAGGTCGTCCATACCCCAGGTGATCCCGGACTTGGTAGAATATTCAAAGCCAAGCGTCTTCATGAGATCCAAGGTTTCTTCAGCTACCTCGCGAGGGTACGTGGAAATAATCTCTCCCGTGATACGCTCCAATTTCTTATTCGTCATCTGCTCATTTACAAAAGGAAAATCCGCAGGGAGGGATTCGTTGAAAATAAGGCGGCCCGCGCACGTCTCCGTACGGGACACCCCGTCCCCGCCCCATTTCTTGGGCAGCCGTACCTGGATTGCCTCCTGATGCGTTATCTTGCCAGAGCCCAAGGCAAGAAACGTTTCCTCGGGAGAAGAGAATATCTTTTGCGTTTTCTCCTCTTTCCGCACCAAACCCGTGATCCAATAGCAACCCAATACCATGTCCTGCCGGGGGGCTACCACGGGCATGCCGGTAGCCGGCTTGAGCATGTTCACGGAAGAAAGCATGCGCTCCCGGGCCTCCTCCTGCGCCTCTTGGGAGAGAGGAACGTGTACTGCCATCTGATCACCGTCAAAGTCCGCGTTGTAGGCAGAACACACAAGGGGATGAAGATGGATTGCCTCTCCCTCGACGAGCAAAGGAGTGAACGCCTGAATGCCCAAACGGTGGAGCGTGGGAGCCCGGTTCAGAAGCACCAGCTTGTCTGCTACCACCTCTTCGAGGATGGCCCACACTTCGTCGGTCTCCTGCTCAACAAGACGAGAAGCGCCCCTCACATTGTAGGCGAGCTCCCGCTCTAAAATCTTCTGAATGACAAAGGGCTTAAAGAGTTCAAGCGCCATGAGCTTGGGAAGACCGCATTGGTGAAGCTTCAGTGTGGAGCCCGACACAATGACGGAACGCCCCGAGTAGTCCACGCGCTTGCCGAGCAGGTTCTGGCGGAACCTCCCCTGCTTGCCCTTGAGCATATCTGCCAAGGATTTCAAAAGACGCCTTCCTCCGGTGGTTGCCATTGTCATGGTACCCTTCCTCATGCCGTTATCAATGAGGGCGTCTACTGCCTCCTGAAGCATGCGCTTTTCGTTGCGCACGATAACTTCAGGGGCCCCAAGATCGAGCAGGTAACGAAGCCTGTTGTTTCTATTGATAACCCTTCTATACAGGTCATTAAGGTCCGAAGACGCGTACCTTCCTCCATCAAGCTGTACCATGGGCCGGAGGTCGGGGGGAAGCACGGGAAGCATGGTAAGAAACATCCACTCGGGCCGCACGCCCGCCGCCTTCATATTCCGGAGCAACTTGATGCGCTGGAGAATACGCTTCCTGTTCTGCGGCGAAGAACCCTGGAGCTCTCCCTCCATGCGCTCCATCTCCTTTCCCAAGTCCATCTTTTCCAATATCTGACGCAGAGCTTCCCCTCCAGTGCCTGCTTCAAATACATGGCCGTACTTTAGGGCGAGATTCTGATAGTCCGCTTCAGGAAGCACAAGAAGTGGTCTAAGGGACTGAAGAAGTTCCCTCTCCCTATCCCTAAGCTGTTTGAGCTCCTTCTTCTCTTCAGTCGCCCTACCCTTACCCTTGCGCCGGAATTCCGCCTCAATCTCCTGAAGCGCTGTCTGCCTTGGCTCCTCATTCACGGAGGTTACGATATAGGAAGCGAAATATATGACGCGCTCCAATGCCTGGGCAGGAATGTCGAGCACCATGCCCATACGAGAAGGCACGCTCCGGAGGAACCATATATGGGAACAGGGAGCGGCAAGCTTAATATGCCCCATGCGCTCCCGTCTCACCGAGGATTTCGTAACCTCCACGCCGCACCGCTCACACACCACGCCCTTATACCTAACCTTCCGGTACTTGCCGCAGTAGCATTCGTAGTCCTTCTCCGGCCCGAAGATGCGCTCGTCAAACAACCCATCCTTTTCCGCCTTCTGCGTGCGGTAGTTGATGGTCTCTGGCTTCGTAATCTCCCCGTGACTCCAAGAGAGTATGTCGTCGGGGGAAGCGAGCTTAATGCGGAGCGCTTGAAGATCGGTTACTCTCATATTAGGAAGATTGTTCTCGTTCCTCTTTCTTTAAAAGCTCACTGCCGGCCTTGCGAATTTCCCCTTCTACCTTTCCCTTTACCTCCACGTTGAGCGCCAGGGAACGAAGCTCATTGAGCAAAAGGTTGAAGGAGGCGGGAAGGTTAGGGGTCTGAATGGGCTGACCGCGAAGAATTGACTCATACGCGCTTGCCCTTCCCGGCACGTCATCGGATTTTATCGTAAGCATCTCCTGAAGCGTATGCGCGGCTCCATACCCCTCCAACGCCCATACCTCCATTTCTCCAAACCTCTGGCCTCCAAATTGCGCTTTCCCTCCAAGGGGCTGCTGGGTAATTAAGGAGTAGGGGCCTATGGAGCGCATATGGATTTTGTCCGCCACCATATGGATGAGCTTCATCATATAGATGTACCCTACCGTCACATTCTGGGGGAAGGGCTCTCCATCTTTTCCGTCGAACAGCTGGACCTTGCCGTCCGAAGGAAGACCCGCCTTCACGAGTTCCGTCCGTATCTCCTCTTCCGTGGCCCCTGCCAATCCAGGAGAGACCGCCATATACCCAAGCTTCTTTGCGGCCCAGCCCAGATGCGTTTCCAGAATCTGTCCAATATTCATACGGGAAGCCACCCCCAAAGGATTCAGCACCACATCCACGGGAGTACCATCTTCCATGAAAGGCATTTCCTCCTCGGGGAGCACCAAAGATACCACTCCCTTATTCCCGTGGCGCCCTGCCAATTTATCGCCCGGCTGAATCTTGCGAATCTCCGCCACCTCCACATGAATACGCTTGATAATCCCGGGCTCCAGCCTATGGCCCTCGCTCCTTAAGAACACACGCACCGACACCACGCGTCCGCGCTTGCCGTGGGGCATCAAGAGAGAGGTATCCTTCACGTCCCTTGCTTTTTCACCGAAAATTGCTCGCAGGAGGCGCTCCTCGGAAGTGAGCTCCGCTTCTCCCTTAGGGGAAATCTTACCCACGAGAATGTCGTTGGGCCCCACCTCGGCGCCAATGCGCACGATTCCCTCCTCGTCGAGGTCCTTAAGCTTCTCTTCTCCCACGTTAGGAATGTCTGCTGTCGTCACTTCAGGACCCAGTTTGGTCTCCCGCACATCGCAACTGAAATCCTCAATGTGAATGGAAGTGTACGCGTCTTCTTTCACGAGACGCTCCGACAACACGATGGCATCCTCATAGTTCCCTCCCCTCCAGGGAAGGAATGCAACAAGCAGGTTTGTTCCGAGAGCCAATCTGCCTTGGTCAATCGCCCCGCCGTCTGCCAATACCTCTCCTTTCTTCACCTTCTGGCCCTTATGAACCACGGGCCTCTGATGAAAAGAGGTATACTGGTTCGTGCGCACAAAGGTCTTCAGGACGTAGTTCCTGCTCGGGTTCTTGCTCTTGGGGTTCTGTGCCTTAACGCTCACATGCTGGCCATCGGCCTCCTGTACTACGCCGTCTTCTGCGGCCAGCACGGTAAGCCCTGAATCCTTTGCCACTTGCTCTTCCAGTCCCGTACCCACGAGCGGGCTCTGGGGCTTTATCAAAGGAACCGCCTGGCGCTGCATATTCGAACCCATAAGGGCGCGGTTCGCATCGTCATGGCGCAGAAAAGGAATGAGGGCCGTGGCAACGGAGATTGCCTGCTCGGGAGACACATCAATGTATTCCACTTGACTGCGAGTAGCAACCCCCGGCTCTCCATACATACGGACCGCCACCTTCTCGGGAATGAGGCGTCTGTGCTCATCAAGCGGCGTACCCGCATGCGCGATTACATACTGCTCCTCCTCGTAGGCGGTAAAAGAAACGAGCTCATCGGTAACCTTCCCGTCCTTCACTCTGAAGTAGGGGGTCTCCACGAATCCGTACGGGTTTATCTTCGCATACGTGGCAAGGTGCCCCACCAGTCCGATATTCGGACCTTCGGGCGTCTGAATGGGACAAATCCTTCCATAGTGGGAGGGTTGCACATCCCGAACCTCAAACCCTGCGCGCTCCCTCGTGAGCCCTCCGGGGCCCGTGGCCGACACCCTGCGCTTATGTTCAAGTTCGGCTAACGGGTTCTCATTATCCATAAACTGGGTAAGCTGGGAGGATGTGTAGAACTCCTTTATCACTGCCATGACCGGTCTTGGATTCACGAGCTGTGCGGGGGTAATGGTCGCAGGGTCCAGGGTGGACATGCGATCCTTCACAATACGTTCCATGCGCATGAAACCCACTCGAAGACGGTTCTGGAGGAATTCTCCAAACGAACGCACCCTCCGGTTACCAAGGTGATCGATCTGGTCGGGCTCGGCTCCCGGGGTATTATTGAGCCGGAGAATCTCCCGTAGAATTTCTATCACGTCCTCCGTCTTGAGTACGCGGTCTTCCAGGGAAATCTCACGCTCCGTCTTTGGCTTGAGTTCGGGCAGACGCTGCCAGGTCTTCCACCTTCCCACACGGGAAAGGTCATAACGTTCAAAGGAGAAAAACATGTTCCAAATGAGCTCCTTTGCGTTTTCCGGGGTCACGTAATCCCCTGGCCGAAGACGCTGGTAGATTTCCACGAGGGCCTCTTCCTGGGTCTTTGCCGTGTCCTTTCGCAGGGTCTCCTCAACACACTTTATTTCCCCGGTATCCTGCTCGCACAACTGCTTACGGATATCCTCTTCGGTTAATCCAAAGGCCCGGAGTAAAGTGGAGACAGGGGCCTTACGCTTCCGGTCGATGCGTGCCACGAGGACTCCCGAGAATTCTGTGTCGAATTCAAGCCATGCACCCCGGTTGGGAATAAGCTTCGCTCCAAATAAGCGCTTTCGGCGCACATTCTGGGCGGTAAAAAACGCACCCGGAGAACGGATGAGCTGGGAGATTGCGACACGCTCCACCCCATTCACGATAAACGTGCCGCGCTCGGTCATGAGGGGAAAATCAGCAAGATAGATCTCCTGCTCTTTTACCTCCCCGGTCTTAAGATTATGAAGCCGGCAACGCACGCGGAGGGGCGCCGCAAAAGAATCATCGTTCTCTTTCGCTCCCACATCAGAAGAATAGCTCGGCTCTCCGAGTTTAAAATCCGTGAACCATAGCTCAAACTCCTTCTTCGTATAATCACGTATAGGCGAAAGCTCCTCAAGAAGCTCCTTGAAGTACTGCTTCCAAAAAGTATTCCAGGTATCCTGCTGGACCGCAAGAAGGTAGGGAAAGTCCAGATGGACGCCAGACTTGCCAAAGTGTTTAAGGGGAAGGGAAGTTGCCATGAGGAAAGATGGGGCGGCAAACAAAAGTTCCCTTCTCGAAACCCTCGAAGGGAGAAACCCTAGACGGCACTCTGCTTATGTAAAAACCCGGGACTCAAAAGGTGGACGGGTTAGAAAGATGAAATATGGAAACAAAAAACCAACTCCTCCCCATTATATACGTGTAGAAAATCCTGTCAAGGGGTCTTCTGACGAAGCGCAAAAATCCAAATAATTCCGCTAAGCACTACCAGCGCCAAAGCCCCGTTGAAAACAAGCCAGCCAAGAAAGAGAAGGTTGTTTTCCCGTTCGGACTCCTGTTCTTGCTCTGCTTCAGATTCTGTCTGGGACTGCGGCTGGGGTTCTAGTTCTTGTTCTGGTTGGACTCCAGATTCGGGCTCTGGTTCGGGCTCTGGCTGGGATTCTGGTTCGGGCTCTGGCTGGGATTCTGGTTCCGGTTGTGGCAAAGGTTCTGGAGTCGGCTCCGGTACGGGCTGAACCGTAATCGTATAGGTTGCCCCTTGAGATTGACTAAGATTAATAATATCTTGGTTGTCTGAATCCCGCACTACCGCAGAGTTCTCCTGGAATTGCAAAGAAGCAGTTCCCCCTGCCTTAGCACGAAACTTCACGGAAGCAATTGTGTGCGTGCCGGAAAATCCAGGAGTTGGCTTTCCGCCTGAAATCCTTACCTCTCCATTCAAGAACTTCTCTTCCGCGAAGAGTGTCATTACGGAATCCTTCTTATCTATTTCCAAGGCCTCCAGAAGCAAAGAGGGGTAAGAAAAATACGCGGCAACCGCGTTTACGCCATTTCCCCCCGTATCCACTTGAATCGTCACAGATACTACCTCCCCTACATTATGGGTCTCAATGGCAGGAAGGAGCCGTAGTACCGCGTCCTGGGCATAAGCTTCCCGCGCTTCAACACCCAAAAAAACAGCTAATAAAATCAGGGAAGAAAAACAAAAAGAGAAAATACGCATAGAAATCTAAATGTATGTTCACTTATAATACCAAGGCCTTCTAATGCGCACAACCCCCACTACCCAGTCCAGTTAGAAAGCATTACGCTCAAGTCAAATATATTAATGGTAGTGTCTCCGCCCAATTCGTACGCGGACACATTCTTCCCCCAGTTGGAAAGAAGAATACTTAAATCAAAAATGTTCACCTTTCCATCTTTATTCAAGTCGCCTTTTGCGTAGGTAGGGAGTGGGGTGCCGCCGCCTCCTCCACCACCTCCTCCTCCACCACCGCCTCCGCCATCCGCAGAAGCAACACTAAACTCAATTAAGAGATCAGTGGTATTTTTGTTGCCCGAAGCGTCTGCGCACCGGACCGCGTACGCGTAGGAAGTACCGCTCGCAAGCCCAGCCGCCTGACTGGAATGCGAAGTACCGCCCGTAGTAGAGAAGACGGCGCCCATGGCGTCGTAGAGAGTAGAGGTCTCTGTATCGTATTTGCAGGTTGCCGCCTCATCGGTGGTGAGGGAAAGAGTTACAGAATCCGTACCCGCGATCAAGATTCCTTCCGGAGAGGCATTTGAGCGGACCGGCGGTGAGGTGTCCTCGCTTCCGGGAGCAGAAGCAACAGAAAACTCTACAAGAAGATCCGTGGCATTCGCGTTGCCTATAGTGTCCTGGCATTTCATATAGTAAGAATACGTGTTCCCATTCGCGAGCCCTGTCACTCCGCTGGAATGAGCGGTACTCCCGGTAGTAATGAACGTAGTCGCCATGGAGGCATACGCCGTTCCCGAGCTCGTGTCATACCTACAGGTTGCCGCTTCATTGGTAGTAAGAGAAAGAGTGGCGGAAGTAGTACCCAAAGAAAGCTCTCCGGTGGGAGAGGCGTTGGAACGAAAGGGTGCGGTTCCGTCCACTAGAAAACTCCCGCCTTCTGAACTCATAATATTCAAAACATCCTGGTCTGCTGAATTAAGCGCAAGAGAACTAAGGTCGTAAGCAACCTGGCTTGTGCCATCTCCGGTCGCCTGAAAATTGATAACCGCCACAAGATGATTGTTTCCGCTCACTCCAGGAGAGGGCTCGGAGGCCTGGAGCTTCACCACGCCGGTTGCGTTATCAAAGGTCTCCTCCCACCAAGTGGTAAAGACAGAGGTAGAGTGATTAATAGAAGAGCCCTGAAGCACCGCGGGGTCAAATGTAAGATAGGCCTTGAGGGAGGTGACGTTCGTGGAAGCTGACATGCGCAGCTCCACCGCAACATTCTGCCCTGTCTGAAAACTCCCGCTTGAAGGGTAAGAGTAAAGTACGGCCTCGTTAGGCCCAGGAATTACTTGTGAGAGAAAAAGAACAGGCCTAAGATATTCTCTCCAGAAAGGTCCCCCGTATCCTTGCTGGACGACAAAAAACACACTCCCTATTCCAAGGAGCACCGCTCCAATTCCAAACCAGTAGAGAAAAGCGCCTTGCTTCACGATGCTCCCACCTTACTATATTCCTTCTTTTTTCGCAAACCGCGCTTTGAACAGAATAAAGGCACCAAAAAAGACGAGGGTGAGTAGGGAGAACACGACAATGGCACTTGGAAGAATAGAGATTCCTGGTGTCTGTCCTCTTTCTATCGTTACAGATCCAAGAAACAGCTGCTCCACATCCAGCAGGTTTTCATCTGTCTTGGAAAGAGCAAGGGAAGAATCGTGGAAAGAAAGAGAAGACGCGCCTTCTCTGATACCCTTCATGGTGAATCGTGCAATCTCTGTGGTTCCGCTCACTCCGGGAGAGGGCTCGGAGGCCTGGAGCTTCACCATCCCTCCTCCATCCTCACTCTCCCACCAATAAGAAAATGTTTCCTTTACTGCCTCAATGCTTGCCACCGCAAGCACCGAAGGGTCAAAGGTAAGGTATGCCTTTAAAGAAGTGATTGACTCCTCTGTCTCAAGTATTACTTTAACCACTTGCTCCTCATCTACATCCATCGTGGTCTCTGCGGGAACAAGGTACAGGCGAGTAGTCGGCTCTTGAGCTTTAGCTCCCAGGAAGAAGAAAAATCCTACGACTATAAGGAGAAGAAAAGAGAGGAATTTCATATGTATATATTATACGCTGTGGCACGCTACCCGGTCCAATTCGCCATCATCTTGTTGGCGTCATACAGGTCTATCTTGTTGGCAGAGACGTTGTTGGGGCCTGCGTTAATGTCTGCCTCCTGGAGATCTGTTGCTTGGGTGCTTCCCCACTTGGAGAGCATTCTTGAGACGTCGTAGATATCTACCTTGCCGTCTCTCTTTTGCAAAGAAGAGTCAGTGGCTCCTTGGCTCCAGAGGTCTCCTCTCTTGGTTATGGCTATCTTGGTGGAATAGGTCTTAGTAGTGCTGTCTAAAGTACTCTCCACTGCCATGTCGTAAAGGCCCGGAGACAAAGAGGAGAGGTCTGCAACAGAGAGAGTGGTACGGAGAGTAGCGGAGTCCGCAGGAATTACTGAAATACTCTTTTGCTCTACTTCTGCTTGGAAAAACTTAATGGTAAAGGTCTTTGCGGTGTCAAAGCTGGCTCCCTGCACCTCCAAGGTGTTGTCTTCGTCTTGGAAGAGGTAGTGTCTGGGTAAAGAGAAAAGGGAAAAGCCGCCCCCAGAAGAAATAGGGAGGGAAGGAGGGGGAGAAGAAGATGGAATAAGGAGATACTGGGGATCGTGCCACATTAATGGAGGCACGCCGCGGAGCCAAAGATATGTCCCCTCACCGCCATACGTTCCTCCATAATCAACTCTCCAGACTCCGGGAGAGGGATTTGTCATTCCCCATTCGCATGCTCCTCCCCCGGTACACGATTTATTAAGCTGTAAGGAGTCCGTGTCGTCGTAAAGCTTAACTGTTGTTATATAGGTGTCTGCATATGGCTTAGCTCCTATAATAAGACCTGCACTGCCCTCCGGAACATAGAAGTACATGCTGCCTGCGCCAAGCAATCTTTTATTCATTCCCGGCTTAACCAGGTAGGAAGCGCCGTGTGACACTACATCCATGTTGCATTGATCACTGCAGGATAATTGATACGTATCGTCTTTTGGAGCATTAAATTGCACATCTCTTACGCAAGAACCGTCTCTAGTATCTATCGTTTCCAATACTACACCTTGCGAATCCTTCCAAACGATGTTCCCCCCACGGCAATACCATAATTCTTTTACCGTGATAGTTTCTCTCGCTTTTGCAGGAATCAAAATAGGACGCACATCTTTTGATAGTACTGTCGGAAGTTTTGGGAGTGCGGTTTCTCCAAATGGAACCAGACTCATTCCGGTTATATCAATGTCAGGGGCTTCAATTGGATTTGAGAAAGCAGTCAATCCTTCATCCAGCCACACCCCGGCTTTTTCAGCGGAAGGAAGGGTGCGGTCGCATACGGCATCAAGATTCGCTTGCGTCATGCCGTAAGTGTTGATTAATATGGCTGCAAGATCCTCCGGCTTCT
>JAHIUP010000042.1 GCA_018816925.1 Patescibacteria group bacterium | reverse complement strand
GGCGTACACACCTCCCTAAACACGGGGCCCCTTTCCTCCGCCTTTCCCTTCGTCTCCTTTGACCTATCCTCAAACGAAGGGGTGCTCTACGGAGTGAACCGGCACAACAATTCCCTTATCTTGTTTGACCGGTTTTCTTTGGAAAACGCCAACGAGACCGTGTTCGGGGTTTCGGGCTCTGGGAAGAGTTACTACACAAAGCTTGAAATCCTCCGGTACCTCATGACTGGAGTGGACACCATTGTGCTGGACCCCGAGAACGAGTACCAAGCGCTCGCCGCAACCGTGGGAGGCAGTTTCTTCGACATCTCCCTGGGGTCGGAGAACCATCTTAACCCCTTTGACCTTGCGCGCCCGCGAGATGACGAGAAACCGGGCGACGTGCTGCGTTCCAATATTATTAATCTCGTGGGGCTCATGCGCCTCATGCTCGGAGGACTCACCCCCGAAGAAGATGCCGTCATGGACCGGGCGCTCACGGAGACATACGCCTCCAAGGACATCACCCCCGACTCGGACCCTACTGCCTGGCAAGAAAACATTCCGCTCATGGGAGACCTTGAGCAGGTATTGGAAACCATGGAGGGAGCCGACTCCCTTGTGCGGCGCCTCCAAAAATTCACCCAAGGGACGTACGCTAACTTCTTTAACCAGCGGAGCAACATTTCCCTGCAGAAGGGCCTCGTGGTATTCGGCATCCGGAACATGGAGGAAGGCCTCCGTCCTATGGCGATGTTCGTTATTATACGGTACCTCTGGAACATGGTGCGCTCGGAACTCAAAAGACGCATCCTTGTAATAGACGAGGCCTGGTGGATTATGCAGTCAGAAGACGGGGCCTCGTTCCTCTTCGGGCTCACAAAACGCGCCCGTAAGTACTGGCTCGGGGTCACAACCATCACCCAAGACATTGGGGACTTTATGAAGTCCGAATATGGCAAGCCCATCATTACGAACTCGGCTCTTACCGTGCTCATGAAACAATCCCCCGCCACTATTGATGTCGCCCAGGAAACTTTCAATCTCACGGGGGCAGAAAAAGACGCGCTCTTGTCGCCAGAAATAGGGGAGGGCATCTTCTTTGCGGGCCAGAAGCACGTGCTCATGCAGGTGGTGGCCTCCCCCAAGGAGAACTCTTTCCTTACCACCTCTCCTGGGGAAGTAGCAAAACAAAGACGCGCAAAACAGGAAGAATAACTCACATGGCAGAACCAGAGCCAACAGTCCCCCAAGAGACGCGCGACGCTTCTAGCAAAGCAGGCGTACTAAGCCCTGACTTTCTTGTATTCGCCCTGCCCTTTGCCCTCATTATTGACGTGCTGGACTTTGTTTTTGACATTGGCACTGTCTTCAGCCTTCTCCTTGGCATCCCCCTCGTGCTCTGGATGGTATGGAGGGAAGGAAGAATCAAAGACGCTGGCGCTGAAATCCGTGAGCTTGCGCAGAAACGAAATGAGTATGTAGCCCAGAGGAAGGCGGCGAAGACGGGGGCAAAGAAGATCGCGCGGCAGGGCGGACGCAGGGTGCTTCGCAGGGCGCTCTTTATATATGTTGCGGAAGCCATCCCTATTGTGAACCTCATCCCCTTCTGGCTTATTAGCACGGTTCGCACAGGCCAGAAAACATGATATACTTTTGATAATATGCGTCTGCTTCCATTCTTCGCGCTTTTCCTCCTGTTCGCCCCTCTTCTTGTTCCGGGCGAGGTGGCAGCATTGGCGCTCAACCTGGACTATCCCACCGTGGGTCCTTTTGGGGGCATTGATTTAGATTGCAAGGACTCGAACGCTCAATGCGGCCAAGAACTCTCCCCGCTCCTCGCGTGGCTGTACTACTTTGTTGTAGGTGTGGCGAGCCTTGCCGCTTTCTTGCTCATTGTGTGGGCTGGTTTCCAATGGCTCGCATCTGCCGGCAACCCCGCGAAGATTGCGGACGCCCGCGACAAAATCTTTAAAGCGGTCCTCGGGCTCATTCTCGTGCTTGGTTCTTTATTGGTGTTCCAGCTCATCGCTCCGGGCTCTCTGGACTTAGGGCTCAAAGAGCTTGGCGACGACGAGGAGTGGCTAGAGGAAGGACTACTACCCTCTACGGCAGGAATATATCTCTATGAAGGGGCGGGGTTTACGGGCGAGCGCATTTTGGTTGGGAATAACCCCGGGGCATTCGTTGGCTTGACCGACTCCGACTGGAATGACCGGGCCGATTCCCTGCGTATCGTGGGTGATTTTGACGCATTGGTTTACGAAGAGGTTGAGGGGGAACTTGGCGGAGGACGCATGCTATGTCTGGGCTCCTCCATTGGTAACCTTGACGACATACGAATCGTCGAGAAAAACGGCTGGGGCGGAGATATCAGCGCAGTAAAAATTTCTGAAGATGACTTCTGCGGTGCGCAAGAACGAATTACGTTTGAAAGCGAGACGCGCTTTGAAGAACGCCCCATAGTATTCCTTTTTAATGAAACCAACTACGATAAGCGGCTCCCTTCTTCGAATATCGGCAACACCTTGAGCTCATACGAGCAAGGGGATATCTCGCTTCTCTCTCTTATAGAGAAAACGCGCTCCGTGCTTATTACGGAACCCGAGGTTGCAGTTGCCTTCTGGATACGCCCCGACGAATTCTTTCTGGGGCCCAATATCTGCTTCGCCGACTCGGAACCAAATCTGGAGACATACCAGCTTGGGAGCGCTCAACTTATCAATGCGAGAGGAATAAAGGTAATCAAAGATGAGGACTGCCCGAGCTCCGGCACCGTACTTCGCTTATAGTCCCTCGCGAGAAAGCTTGATAACGACTCGCCTCTCCGCTCCCTCTCCCTTACTTTCTGATACCACATCCTGGCGCTCGGCCAGCTCCATGTGTACAATCCTGCGCTCGGCTGGAGACATTGGAGGAAGTTCATCTTCTCGTTTGAGTAAGGAAACCTCGTCTGCCGTCGTGCGGGCCAACTCCCTAAGATACTGGTCTCGGTTCTTCTGGTAGTTATTGATGTCCAAATAGAGGGGGAGAAACTCCCCTGTTTTCTTTTTGAGCATCATACGGAGGAGGTGCTGGAGCTCGTGGAGCGTTTGCCCTTTCTCCCCTATGAAGAGCTGTGGCTCCTGGAGCTGTACCGCTACCGCAACGCCTTCTTCGTGTTCGGAGGCGCGCACGTCAGCCCCTTGCTCTAAGAAGTCAAAGAGCTGTTTCGTTTCTTTCTCTACTGTGCGTAGAAGGGAAGAGTCCATGGACTATGCGTTCCCCTGTTTCTTCTTCTTCATATAAAGCTGTTGGCCTACGGTGAACATGTTGCTCGTCAGAAGATACACGCTCAAGACCGCAGAGAACTGGAGGGCGATAAATGCCAAGAAGAACGGGAACACATAAAGCATTTGCTTCTGGAGGGCTTGGCTGAAATCCGGTCCCCCCTTCCCCTTTGTGGACTTAGGGACTGCCATGGTTTTTGCCTGCAGGAACTGGGACACGCCCACAAGCCCTGCAAGCAGGAAGGACTTTTCTTGCAGATCCAGAAGCCCGAGGAACGTGGTGTCTATGGAGGCGCCCAAGGACGCGGGGACGACATACAGCAAGGCGAGCTGTTCGGGCCCGAAACCTATGCGAAATACCTGAAAAAGCGCAAGAAGCACGGGCAGCTGCAAGAGAAGGGGGGCCATGCTTGAGAAGGGATTTATCTTCTCTGCCTTGTAGAGCTGGAGCATCTCTTTCGCCTGCTTCTCCTTGTCGTTCTTGAAGCGCTCCTGAAGCTCTTTGATGCGCGGCTGGAGTTCTGCCATCTTCTGCTGGGCGCGAATGGCCTTTCCCGAAAGCGGGTACATGGCGAGGCGCAAGAGCACGGTAAGCAGAATAACCGCCACGCCAAAGTCATTGCCCGGCACCACGGCATACAAAAAAACGAGCGCGTTGAGGAGCGGCTGATAGAGAACGATGCGGAATATGCCAAAAAAGATGTCTATCATGGGGAAAGGAGTCCTGCTTTCTTGAAGAGTTTGAGGAGCAAGACCTCTGCTTCCTTACTTGTTTGGGGCTGGAAGTTGGGGAGCACGAGGAGGGCGACCGCATACCCCTCTTTGATGCCCCCAAGGTTCTTGCGTAGGGCTTCTCTAAGGAGTCGCCGGATTCTATTGCGCTTCACCGCTTCCTTCGCCACTTTCTTGCTCACCACCACGCCGAATCTCGTAGGAACGCCTGGGGTGGGAAGCGTCTTTGCTACCAGCCCGTCTGCCCGCGCCGCCCTTCCCTCCTTGAAAATCTGCTGGAACTGCGCCGTTGTGGTGAGGCGGCGAGGGGAAGCAAGCATTATGCCGGCGTGAGTCGTGTTCTTCCTTTCTGCCTTCTTTTCTGGAGTACGCGCCTTCCGGTGCGACTGCTCTGCCGCGCCCGGAACCCGTGCGTGCGCGCCCGCTTCTTGCGCTTTGGACTATATGTTACGCTCATAGGATAACACTAGCACCGTGAATCCGAAACTTCAAGTGGTTTAGCGGGGTGCAAGGTACCCGTTCTTCGGCACTATTGACGTGCCGCCGTGCCGAAGAACGGGCCCTGGGGTTGTATTATTACAGCCCCGACGAAAGCCACGCAGGCGGCTTTCGTCCCCATCTTTTCCCCACCTTTTGCACAGCGGTTCCTCGCTCGTGCCTAGTTTGCCTGTCTTGCATGGTTCTGTGGTATAATTCCCTATGGTTTTTCCCTTATGACAAAAGAAGATCTCTGGCAGGCAGTGCTCGCGCAACTCCAGCTTCAGCTCTCCCCTGCTAACTTCTCCACTTGGTTTAAGAGCACCTGCGTCCTCCTCCAAAAAGAGGGGCAGGTAACCATTTCCGTTCCCAACAACTTCTCTAAGGAGTGGCTGGAGAACAAATACAACAAGCTCATCTTCCGGGCCTTGCGCGGTTTGGCTCCTGAAGTCAAAGAGGTTCTCTACCTTGTGGAGCGCACGGCCCCCAAGCAGAAGGAGCCGGTAGCGCGACCCCTCGCTTCCCCAGAGCCCCAACAGGAGCTCCAGGACTTCCGTGCAGACAAAGATACCCACCTCAACCCGCGCTACTCCTTTGATAGCTTCATCGTGGGCCCCTTCAACGAGCTCGCGCACGCGGCTGCCCAGGCAATCGCCGAGAGCCCTGGAACCGTGTACAACCCACTTTTCGTTTACGGGGGCGTGGGTCTGGGCAAAACCCATCTTCTCCAAGCGCTTGGCAACCGCCTGGTGGCCGCCGGGTCTCCTTCCCGGGTGCGCTACGTGTCCTCGGAGCAATTCACCGCGGGAGTGGTTTCCGCAATCCGCGACCGGACAGTAGAGCGCTTCCGCGCCCTCTATAGGGAGTCGGAGGTGCTCATGATAGAAGACGTGCAGTTTCTTGCGGGCAAAGAAAAAACCCAAGAAGAGCTCTTCCATACCTTCAACGCCCTCTACGAAAACGGCAAGCAGGTCGTGTTCTCCTCGGACCGCCCGCCCAAAGCAATCCCAGCCCTTGAGGAACGGCTGAAGTCGCGCTTTGAGGGAGGCATGATAGCGGACATCGGCATGCCCGATTACGAAACGCGCGTCGCAATCCTTAGGGCGAAACTTCAAGACAAGAACTTTCCCCTCGCGGAGGATGTGTGCGAGTACATCGCCTCCCACATTCAGCGAAACATCCGTGAGATGGAAGGGGCGGTGAATCGACTGTTCGCATTCTGGCGCCTCAACGATAAAACTCCTTCGCTTGCCGAGACCAAGACCCTGCTCCGCAGCATCATCCAAAGCCCGGCAAGAGCGGTGAATACAAAGAAAATAATCCAGGTGGTGGCAGAGTTCTACGACCTTAAAGAAAGAGATCTCATCGCCCCCTCCCGCAAAAAAGAGGTTGTGAGGCCTAGGCAGATTGCGATGTACCTCTTCCGAGAAGAACTCAAGAGCTCGTACCCCTTCATCGGCCAGAGGTTTGGGGGCAAAGACCACACCACGGCAATCTATGCTTGCGAAAAGGTGGCGCGCACGCTTCAGGAATCCGAAATGCTCTTTGAGGAAATCAACTTAATCCGCCAACGTATTTATAGTGGATAATTTGGGGTGTTTATGCCACCCCCTTTTCTTCCCCCCCTTCGCCCTCCTTTTCTCCCCAAGAGTTCCCCATGTTCCTTTCTGCCCATCTCCCGCCTACTTGAAAGTTTTCCCCACCCCTAATAACTAATAATAAAAAAGGGACCCTTTATTAAAATTATGAAAGCGACAGCGCTGCGGCTGGCTCTCAAGGAAGGGCTCGGTATTGTGGAAAGGGCGACGGCAAAATCTTCCACCCTGCCCATACTGGCGAACATTTCACTTGCCGCCCAAGGGAACGCTTTGGAGTTAGCCGCCACCGACTTAGAGATAGGGATACGCTACCGCATGCTCGCGCAGGTGAAAAAAGAGGGACAGGTGGTGGTTCCGCCCCGCATACTCTCGCCCCTGCTCGCAGC